>RHCK01000040.1 GCA_010030605.1 Acidimicrobiia bacterium | reverse complement strand
CGGAGTCGTTGATCCCGGTTGAACCGCGGCCACCAGTGTGACGCCGCCGGTGGACGAAACCCCACCCAACACCACCACCTCGACGCCGGGCTGCTGTCGCACCGCAAGAGCGAGATCGCGCAAGTCGCCGGGAGACAACTCGTCGACTCGGGTAATCACGATGCCTCCGAGAGCGGACGCCGCGATCTCCGACGCGCGACCCGTGGCGAGCTTGGAACGCAACACCTTGTTCTCATCGGTGAGTGATTTGATTTCGTCCAATTTCTTCGTGATGCCCGACACGACGTCGTCCACCGAAGCGCCCACGAGCCGCGACGCCCCGATCAAAGCCTCTTCGGCCGCACGAGCCACGTGGAGGGTCCGCATGCCCGCGACCGCCTCGATTCGACGCAGGTTGGCTCCGATCGAAGACTCGGAAGTGATCTTGATGATGCCGATGTCACCGGTGGCGGACACGTGCGTGCCCCCGCAGAGTTCGACCGACGGTCCGGCTTCCAGAACTCGCACCCGATCGCCGTACTTGTCGCCGAAGAACGCGATTGCTCCGCGTTTCATGGCCGAGTCCTTGTCCATCTCCTCGGAGTTGACCGATGAATTGCCCAAGGTGACGCCGTTCGCCAGGTCTTCGATGCGACGAAGCTCGTCGTCGCCGACGGCCGCGTAGTGGCTGAAGTCGAAACGTAACCGCTCGTCGTTCACCAGTGAACCCGCTTGCTTCACGTGATCGCCGAGCACTTCGCGGAGAGCCCAGTGCAGGACGTGAGTGGCGGTGTGGTGACGACGAATGGCGGTCCGGCGATCGATATCGATCACGGCCTCCACGGTGTCGCCGACCCGAATCTCTCCGCCGATCGATCGGCAGAGATGTCGTCGCAGGCCGGGTAGTGCGAACGTGGTGTCCAGAACCTGGAACGTGCCATCGGGCCCGGTGATGGTTCCGGTGTCGCCAACCTGTCCACCGCTCTCGGCGTAGAAGGGACTTGAATCGAGGAACAACTCATGAGTTCCATCTTCGAGATCGACGATGGCCACCACTCGTGATCGACTCTGATTCTCGGTGTAGCCCACGAAATCGGTTACTCCGTTTTCGTCGAGAATCTCGCGGTAATGGTCCATTCGCTCGGGGCCTTGTGCCGATCCTTTGCGGGCCGCTTTGGCGCGATCACGTTGGATCGCCATTTCGCGCTGGAAACCATCGATGTCGATGGCAACGTTCTTCTCCGCGACGATTTCCTCGGTGACCTCCAATGGAAAGCCATAGGTGTCGTGCAACAAGAACGCGGTGGAACCCGAGATGCCGCGCGACTCGCGTGTCGCACTGTCGATCTCGTCGGAAAGAATGGACAGACCGGTCTTCAACGTGTGTCGGAAACGTTCCTCTTCCTTGGTGAGCACTCCGAGGATGAAATCCTTCTGGCGTGACACATCCGGATACGCCTCACCCATCACGTCGATTGCGGTCTCGACGAGCCGGGGCATGACCAATGACTCGGTGCCGAGCATGAAAGCGTGGCGCACCGCTCGACGGATGATGCGCCGAAGGACGTACCCGCGACCTTCATTCGACGGGAAGACACCATCGGACACCAGCATCGTGCTGGAACGCGCGTGTTCGGCCAGGACTCGCAGGCTGAAACTCGATCGATCCTCGTAGTCACCGATCAGGTACTTCGCTCCGGTGACCGACTGGGCAGTCTCGACGATCGGGAACAGCGCGTCGGTCTCCCAAACCGAATCCTTGCCCTGCACCAACGCGAGGATTCTCTCGAGGCCGGCACCAGTGTCGATCGATGGCTTCGGAAGAAGCGTTCGGGAGCCGTCGGGCGCCTGGTTGTATTGCATGAACACCAGGTTCCAGAACTCCATGAAACGGTCGCCGTGGGGGTCGTTGAGGGGTCCTCCCGGAGGGCCGAAAGCCGGTCCACGGTCGATGTGCAACTCGGAGCACGGACCGCAGGGGCCGGTGTCACCCATTTGCCAGAAATTGTCCTTGTCGCCGAGGCGTTGGATGCGATCCATCGGAACGCCGACCTGTTCGTGCCAGATGGCCTCGGCCTCATCGTCACTGGTGTGAACCGTGATCCAGATGCGGTCCCCGTCGAAACCGAATCGCTCGGTGACCAACTCCCAACTCCAAGGGATGGCGGATTCTTTGAAGTAATCGCCGAAGGAGAAATTGCCGAGCATCTCGAAGAAGACGAGGTGACGCTTGGTGCGACCAACATCGTCGAGGTCGTTGTGCTTACCGCCCGCTCGCGCACACTTCTGGACGGTGGCCGCACGTGAGAACGGTGCCACCTCGTCACCCACGAAGTACGGCTTGAACGGAACCATGCCGGCCACCGTGAAAAGCACGGTCGGGTCGTGGGGAATCAGGCTCGCGGAATCGACGGTGGTGTGCTGACGTTCGGAGAAGTAGCCGGTGAAAGCTCGGCGCAACTCGTTCGCGGTGGAGGGTATGGACGCGGACATTTCACCGAATGTTACCCCTGCTCACGTGCGGTCATCGTGGCTATTCCCCTAACCTGACCGCGTGACCGACACTTTGCCCCTCCCACACGACGCCGCTCGAAATTCCAACGCGGCACCCAAGCCTCGCAAGGTGGAGGGACTCTCGGGTCGTCATGAGGATCTGCACGAGATGATCTCGTTCGAGGATCCCACCGAGCAACGCACATGGATGATCGACGCCACGTTCATGCGCTCGTCGTGGAAATGCATCTTCGGAGAGGGGTGTCAGGGGGTTCTCGATCATCCGACCCCCGAACTGAATCAGGGCTGTTGCTCTCACGGCGCTCACTTCGTCGATGAGGCCGATGTGGCCAATGTGGTGAAACACGTGGTTCGGCTCACCGACGCTCAATGGCAGATGAAGCCCAAAGCGGCGAAGAAAGGGTTCCTCAAGAAGCACAAGAACGGCGACACCACGACCCGTCGTGTCGATGGCGCGTGCATTTTCCTCAACCGTCCCGGTTTCGAAGGTGGTGCTGGTTGTGCGTTCCACATCGCGGCCTCCGAAGCCGGCGAACGTCCTCTCGACTGGAAGCCCAACGTGTGCTGGCAGCTGCCCATTCGCCTGGAGCACCACACCGACACGAGCGGATGGGTGACCACCTTCGTGCGCGAATGGAAGCGGCGTGATTGGGGCAACGATGGGGACGATCTGCATTGGTGGTGCACCGACACCACGGATGCGTTCGTCGGCCGGGACCCCGTCTACAAGTACCTCAAGGACGAGCTGATCGAAACCGTGGGACGCACCGTGTACGACCTCATGGTCGAGGTGTTGGAACGACCGACCACCGAACCAGTGCCTCACCCCGTCATGGTGAAGCGCAAGAACAAGAGTTGATTCAGCTCGTCTTCTTGTAGGCCTTGCGGCGATCCTCGAGTCCGAGGAATCGCTTGCGAATTCGGATCGTCTTCGGAGTGATCTCGACCAGCTCGTCGTCGGCGATCCATTCGATGGCGGTCTCCAGGGTGTGAATGACCGGGGCCGCCAATTTCACTCCGTCGTCATGGCTGTGGGTTCGGATGTTGTTCTTTTCCTTGGCGCGCACCGCATTGACGACCATTTCGTCCCCGCGGGCGCTCTCCCCGATCACCATGCCTTCGTAGGTCTTTTCGCCAGGTTCGACGAAGAGAGTGCCACGCAACTGGAGATTGTCGAGGGCGTAGGCGGTGACCATTCCCTCACGATCGGAGATCATGGCTCCTCCGGTTCGATGAGGAAGATCTCCGCACCATGGCATCCATCCCGCATGGTGCTGGTGCAACATCGCGGTTCCGCGCGTGACCGTGAGAAGCAGCGAACGGAACCCGATCAAACCACGGCTGGGGCATTCGAACGTGATGACCGACCGACCCGGGTCGCCGGGCCGCAGGTCGACCACGCGACCTTTACGCGGTGCCAAAGCCTGAGTGACGGCGCCGACGTGTTCATCGGGAACGTCGCACACCCCACGCTCGAGCGGTTCGAACTTCTTCCCGTTGACCTCTTTGGTGATGACTTCGGGTCGGCTGACTTGCAGCTCGAATCCTTCGCGACGCATGGACTCGATGAGCACCGCCAATTGAAGCTCGCCTCGACCTGCCACTTCCATGACTTCGGCGGACTCGGTCGGGTGCAATTTGATGGAGACGTTTCCGAGGACTTCCTTGTGAAGTCGATCGAGTAGGTGACGGCTGGTGAGATATTTGCCGTCACGACCGGCGAAGGGCGACGTGTTGACACCGAATGTCATACGCAGGACCGGTTCATCGACGGTGAGGCGTGGCAAGGGAACGGGGTTGTCGATGGAGGCGATGGTGTCACCGATCTCGACTTCGGGAAACCCCGCCACGACGAAGAGGTCGCCGGCGAGCAACTCGTCCTGCTCGACGCGACCAACTCCCGAGTAAGCCATCAACTGTGCGAGGCGACGCTTGAGCGGAGGTTGACCTTCGACGAATTCCTCCTCGAGAAGCGAGACCATCTCTCCTTTGCGCAAGGCCCCTTGGTAGATGCGTCCCACGGCCAACCGACCGAGATACTCGGACGCATCGAGATTGGTGACCAAGGCCTGAAGAGGAGCGTTCGGATCCCCATCGGGCGCCGGGATTCGATCGAGAATGGTGTCGAGCAACGGTGAGAGATCGGCATCGTCGGCGGGCATACCGAGCCCAACCATCGCCCGTCCCTCACGTGCCACCGCGGAAATCACCTCGAATTCGATGTGATGGTCGGCCGCTTCGAGGTCGATGAACAGCTGATACACCTCGTCGAGAACTTCCTGGGCGCGCGCGTCCCCTCGATCGACCTTGTTGATCACCACGATCGCCGGAAGATCGCGTGCGAGGGCCTTTTGCAGCACGTAACGCGTTTGTGGAAGCGGACCTTCGGCGGCATCGACGAGCAACAAGATGCCATCGACCATGGTGAGAGCGCGCTCCACCTCTCCGCCGAAGTCGGCGTGACCGGGGGTATCGACCAAGTTGATCTTGGTGCCTTTCCACGTGATGGAAGCGGCCTTGGCCAGGATGGTGATTCCACGCTCGCGTTCCTGGTCGTTGGAGTCCATGACTCGATCGACGACTTGTTGGTGGGCGGCGAAGGTGCCGGTGGCGCGCAAGAGTGCGTCCACGAGCGTGGTTTTGCCATGGTCGACGTGCGCGACCAAGGCCACATTACGGAGGGGATTCGTCATAGAGGGGGTGTGAGGCTTCGACGAGTTCACTCGTCGGCGTCGTCATCACTTTCGTTGGAGGCATCGTCGATGTCGTCGTCGACATCATCTTCGTCATCGTCGAACACGACGCCGTATTTCTCGGCCAAGGCGGCGTACTCGTCATCCTGCGAACGCGGACCGCGGTCACTGGAACCCAGACCCAGGTCGAATGCGCTGGGGCCGGCTTGCTTCAATTTGCGCGCTTCTTCGAAGCGACGATGACGACCCTTCTTCACGGCAGGGCTCCGAACTGGTGTGGGGACTATGGCGGGCGGGCGTCGTGTTGCGTGTCGAATGGACGACGAAGAACGTCGTTTCCGGCACCAGGTCTGACGACCCACGGCAACCCTCGCCCACGAGGGGCGTGAGCATTGTAGGTCGGCATGGCCCCTGAATGCGGGAATATCGAAGAGGAATTCGGCCACCACACCCCTACGACCAGCACCGACGGGCAGAAACGGTGTGTCCAGACCGACATCGAGAGGACGGGAAAGTTCACTCGTCGTCGGAGACGACGTCGATCATCCGCAGACCGCCTCGACCATCGAACGACAGGCCCGCTCGGCCGGCCAGCAACTGCTCGATCTGCGACCCCACCAGGTCCCGGCGCCAACCCGAGGCCAAACGGGCGCCGACATCGCGTCTCAACAACGACACGATGTCCTGACGAGTGGCGAGCAGGGCCGTGTCGACCTCGCTCGTACGTGCCACCTCGCTGATCCATGCCGACACGAGTGTGATCGCCGGTCGCAAATGACGGTCCAACTCTTCGCCCTCGTGAGCCGGCAAATCGGCCCGGCGCTCCCGTCCGATTTTCACGGCAGCCAAGATCTCGTTGCCAATGTTGCCCCGGGTGTGTCGGTCGTCGACGCCACGCGCCTGACTCAACTCGCTCACCGTGGACGGATCGCGTTGAGCGATTCCGTGCAACGCCAGATCGGGGAGCACCTGTCGCGGCGGAATGTCGCTCGCCATCGCCCGACGTTCGCGCCATTCCGCGACCGATGCCAAAATCCCTCGGGTTCTCGGCTTCAGACCCCGTAGATCCTTTTGCTTCAACCATGCATCGCTTGGATCCGCGGGCCCGGTCTTGCGGGTGCGCAGTTCCTCACAGGCTTCGACCGCCCATTCGAATCGTCCGCGACGCGTCAAATCCGTGCGAAGTCGTTCCTCGAGTTCGAGCAAATGCTCGACATCGGAAGCGGCATACGACAGTTGGCTTTCGGTCAATGGCCTCCGCAACCAGTCGGTGAGACGGTCGCCCTTGGGGAGGTTCACCTTGAGTTCGGCGTTCACCAATGAGGCCAAGGAAGGCGTGGAGAAACCGAGAAATCCTGCGGCGATTTGGGTGTCGAACATCCGCGATGGTACGGCACCGACGGCATGAGTGAGGACGTCCATGTCCTGCTGGGCCGCGTGCAGAACGATCAAATGGTTGCCATCGAAGATTCTGGTGATCGATGTCGGGTCCACGCTCAGCGGGTCGATGATCGCGATTCCATCCGACCACGCCAGTTGAATCAGAGCGAGTCGGGGAAAATACGTCCTCTCGCGATGGAACTCTGTGTCGAGAGCGATTCGCTCCTCGGATTTCAGCCGAGAAAGCAATTGCTCCAAAGAGTCCTGATCGCGAACGAACGTGTGAGCCACTAGGGCTGCGTTCCTTCCACGACGTCGCGCCCACTCATCATCCAAGCCATCGTGCCACCGGCCACGTTGATGACCCGAAGACCATGAGCGGTCAGATACGAGCAAGCGTTGGCGCTTCGTCCACCGGCTTTGCAGATGAGAATGGATGCCTCACCACGCGGGTCACGACATTCATCGACTCGCGTTTGAAGCTCCGAGAGCGGAATCGACACGGCTCCGGGTACGTGCCCCGAAACGTATTCATCGGTCTCGCGAACATCGATCAGCAAGACGCCACTCCCCAGCCGCTCGGCAAGGTCGTCGACGTCGATTTCTTCGAAGGAGTCCTGGTTCACGCGGTCAGGCTAACCGAGGTCTTCGGGGCGATTGGCGTTCCGAAGAACGGCTGACTCGAACTCGACGTGTTCCGTTCGGAGGCTTCCCACGACACTTCGAACGGAGCGACGATCCATGGAGAGTGCGCGATCGATGGTTTGCGCGGTCGACCTCCGCCACCAACCGAAGAGGGGTTGCGGCCCGTCGGAGGATGAGGCGTGGATGATGTCGGCGAATGGATGTTGTCGGCGAGCCTCGACCATTTTTTCGATGTCGACCTTGCTCACACCCGGCAAATCGACGGCCAAGATCAGAACCCACTCGGACCGCGTGGCCTCGAGAGCGGTGAGAATGCCGCCGAGCGGACCCTGGTGGGGGCGGGTGTCGACTCGGTGAATCACGGAATGGTCGGCAAATCGAGAACCATCTCCCCCGATCAACGTCACGTTGTCGAATCCGACCTCGACGAGAACATGATGAAGATCCACCGCGGCGGGTCGACCGCATCGATCCAACAATGCTTTGTCGGAACCCATGCGACTCGAGGACCCCCCGACGAGGATGGCGGCATCGAGCATGGGTCAGGCGCCTTCGGGTACCCCGGACGGCTCGAGTTGAAGAACGAACAGCCGGCAACGTTCGGCTTCGTCCGATTCGCCAATGACCGCCGCGGTCGTGCCAAGTCTGTGCAACGCCATGAGGAATCCACGGTTCGGGACGTGCGACCAGCGCACGTAGCCCGATCCCCGCCAACCGTTCTGACGCAGAGAATCGAGCCCCCGGTGATACGCGACGCGGTAGCAGGCGTAACGCTCCATGTCGTCGCGTCCGTGATCACCGAGCGCCACCCACGCTTCGATGAAACGAGGATGTCGCTTGACGACTTCGGCGATCATGCTTCGGCGATCGGATACGTCGGCCGACATCGCCTGCATCAGTGCATGACGTGCTTCGACATCGAATTCGGGCAACCGCGTGGATGGTGGCCCCTGGGACGACAAGTTGATGGACGAACTTTCCGACATGGCTTCATGGTAATTCGCCCGATCTCGCGCGGCATGAGCGGACTTCAGTCGGCGATTTCCGTAGCCTTCGACCATGAACGCATCACTCGTCGCTCTGTCGGTCGACCAATTGAAGAATGTCTCGTTGGCCGGCACCGCTCTGCCCATCATTGTCGGACTCGTCATGATGAAGTTCGTCGCCAAGGCGATGGTCCGCACCATCATCATGCTGATCGCCGTGGTCCTGGGCATCGCGGTGTACACGCAACGACAGGAAATCTCCTCGTGTTACGACAAGGCGCAGACCGAAATCGAACAAGGTGCCCGCGAGATCAGTTGTTCGTTCTTCGGGCAGGATGTGACCTTGACTCCCTGATCACCTGATCTCGTGTCCGAACGCGTCGACAACGTTTCGCGTCAGCCGGACAACGAGCCGGTCTCGATGCGATCGATGATCGGCTTCACCAGTTTCTCGTAGAACTGCTGCGGATCTGCCGAATGCGCGTTGTGGTGGGCGTTCAGAAGAGTCACCTGCCTTCCGTCATCCGAGAGTGAGGACACCACCTCCGCGGAACGCCGAAAATCGTCGCGTGATCTGTCCCCCGCACCGGACACGATCGGACAAGCGAGTCGTCGATCACCCCATGGACATCCTGATCGAAGCGACATCGTTTCGTCTCGAAGGGCTCCGCCTTCGGCCCGACGGGCATCCTTGGTGCGCTGTGGCAATCGCTCCCATCGTTCGTCGCCCACGAAACGCCGCAAAAATGCCTCGGCAGCGTCTTCCGGAGTGGCCGCTCGAGCGGCGGCCGCGCCTCCGGTGTCTCGTGACCACCACGGCTCCCAACTCATCGGTGACTCATACACCACGAGACCGGTCACGAGGTGAGGCACTCGAGTGGCGAGCCCCAAAGCGATCGACCCGCCGAGGCTGTGGCCGATCACAATGCTCGGCCGGTCGCCGATGATTGCACCGAGATCGTCGATGTGCGCCGCCAAATCGCGAGCGCCAGTCGCACTCAGCGACCGTCCATATCCCCGTCGGTCGTAGGTCGTCACTCGTCCGTGCGGACGGAGAAACTTCACCAGACGAGCAAAACCGCCCTCTCGGTCCATGCTTCCGTGAACGAGGACGAAGTTGTGGGGTCCCCCATCATGAACCGTGATGTGGAGGTCCAGCGGTGGTCGGACTGTGGGATCGACGGTCA
>RHCK01000390.1 GCA_010030605.1 Acidimicrobiia bacterium | reverse complement strand
TCTGACGACCACCTGCCTGCAAAGCACCGAACAGGATCGCCGCGAACAACGTGCCGAGCGGGCTCGACCTCCCGAGGAGCGCGATCGCGATCGCGTCGAAGCCGATGTTGCCCGCAAAGTTCTGCGACGCATACCCATAGGTGCCGAGCACCTCGGCCGCACCCGCCATTCCCGCGAACGACCCGGCAACGACCATTGCGAGCACGGTCAGCCGCTTGGTGTGCATGCCGGCATACCGAGCGGCATCCGCATTGAGGCCGAACGCGCGGAACTCAAAACCAACGGAGCTCTTCGAGAGGAACCACCAGTAGAACGCGACGGATCCGAGTGCGACGAGGAAGCCGACGTGGGCGACGAGATCCGCGCGACCATCCAGGAATCCGAAGAGTCGTGGGAGGTGGCCGGCTGGATCGACGAGCTTGGAGATCGGATCGGTGCGATCCGGGCGCTGGAAGAGGTCGGTCTTCAACAGCCACAACACGAGAAACGCTGCGATCGAATTGAGCATGATCGTCGTGATCACCTCGTGCGCACCCGTGCGTGCCTTGAGCACACCCGCGATTCCCGCGTATGCCGCACCACCCACTGCTCCCGCGAGAACCGCGAGTGGAACCTGGAGGATTCCTGGCCCCGACATCGAGAACCCAACGAGCAATGACGTCATGCCGCCCGCGAGCATCTGACCCGTCGCGCCGATGTTGAACAAGCCCGCCTTGAAGGCGATTGCGACGGAGACACCACACAGGATGAGTGGCGTCGATGAATTGATGGTGTTGGAAATTGCCCGCAGGGAACCGAACGAGCCGGTGACGACCGACCAGTAGGCGCTCGGCACGGTGCCAAGCGACGAGAGGATGTCGCCCCGCTTCAGCGCCTCGATGTCGGAGAGCACGATGATGAATGCCCCGACCACCATCGCGGACGCAATTGCGAGGATGGTGAGCACCACACCATTCGTCTTGGCGAGGCGCTCGAGGAACGCAATGATGCGCTTCACGCGGCACCACCCGGTCGAGAGCCCGCCATGTACAACCCGACGTCCATCGCACTCACCTGCTTCGGGTCGAGATCGGCGACGATCGTGCCTCGATACATCACGAGCAACCGGTCGGAGAGCGCCATGACTTCGTCGAGCTCGGTGCTCACGATCAACACCGCGGTTCCGGCGTCGCGTTCTTCGACGATGCGCGAATGGATGTACTCGATCGACCCAACGTCGACTCCGCGTGTCGGCTGCGAGGCGACCGACACCTTGAGATCACGACTCAACTCTCTGGCCACGATGACCTTCTGTTGATTACCTCCAGACAAGGTTCCGACACCGACGTCGGCGCTCGGCGTGCGGATGTCATATTCGCCGATGAGTCGCTCCGCAACGTCGTGTGCGGTTCCCCAATCCACCGTGACACCCCGGCGGAACTCCGCATCGTGATAACGGGTCAACACGAGGTTCTCCGCCACGCTCAGCGCACCCACGAGACCCTGGCGCTGGCGGTCCTCGGGAATGTGGGCCATTCCCTTCACATGTCGCTCGCGCGGGTCGTCGTCGGTGACATCGAC
>RHCK01000389.1 GCA_010030605.1 Acidimicrobiia bacterium | reverse complement strand
CGTGTGGCACCACGGAACGGTCGAACACTGATGGAACCACGAACTCGGGCTTCAACTCGTCTTCAGTGACGGACTCGGCAATCGCCACCGCCGCGGCCAACTTCATGCCTTCGGTGATGTCGGTGGCCTGAGCATCCAACGCGCCACGGAAGATGCCCGGGAACGCCAACACATTGTTGATCTGATTCGGATAGTCGCTTCGGCCCGTGGCCATGACCGCCGCCAGACCGTCGCATTGCTCGGGCCGAATCTCCGGGTTCGGGTTCGCCATGGCGAACACGATCGGGTTCTTCGCCATCGAGCGAACATCGGCCGCGGTGATGAGGTCGGGACCACTGACACCCACGAAGACGTCGGTCCCCTTCATGACATCGCTGATGGTTCCCATGCGACGCGAACGATTGGTGTTCTCCGCGAACCACTCCTTGGCCGAGTTCATTTCACCGCGGCCGGTGTAGATGGCGCCGACACGGTCGCATCCGATCACGTCACCGACACCGGCGTTCAGCAGAATCTTGCCAATGGCCACTCCGGCGGCACCCACACCAGCGATGACGACCGTGAGATCTTCCATCTTCTTCCCGGTGATCTTCAACGAGTTCCACAATGCGGCCAAGGTGACCACCGCGGTTCCGTGCTGATCGTCGTGGAAAACCGGGATGTCGAGACTGGCGCGCAGACGCTCCTCGATCTCGAAGCATTCCGGAGCCTTGATGTCTTCCAGGTTGATGCCACCGAACGTGGGTGCGATGCGCTGCACGAAATCGACCACTTCGTCAGCGGTGGCAGCGTTGATGCAGATCGGGAACCCGTCGACGCCACCGAACTCCTTGAACAGCAGTGCCTTGCCTTCCATGACCGGCATGGCTCCCTCGGGACCGATGTCTCCGAGACCGAGCACCGCGGTGCCGTTGCTCACGATCGCCACGGTGTTCTTGCGAATGGTGTAGTCGTGCGAGAGGTTCGGATCATTCTCGATCGCGGTGCACACGCGGGCCACCCCGGGCGTGTACGCCATCGAGAGGTCGTCACGGTCGTTCACCGGCGCGGTGGACAGCACATGGATCTTTCCGGCCTCGTGCATTTTGAAGGTGCGGTCCCACCAATCGAGCAGCGTCACGCCAGCGAGCTTGTTCACGGCGTCGACAACCTTGGCTTGATGCGCCTCGTCGCGACAATGGACCACCAAGCTGCGTCGCAGGATCGGACCGCGCACGTCGAAGCCGTCGAGGGCGCCGATGTTGCCACCGGCCTCGCCAATGGCGGTGCACAGACGACCCAGGGTTCCCGGAACGTTGTCCAGCTGGCAGTCGAGGGCGATGGAAAAGGCGGCGGTGGGTTTCGTGGTCACAGGGTTGTACAGGGTATGACACCGGCACGTCGAACCCCCGTCTTTCGACCACAAATCATGGGCGAGTGACACCCTTGACTCCGATGCGTTCAGTCGGTTACCGTTTTGTAGTGACCACTACACCACGCTCGAAATTCCCGATCTGGGTCGCGCATCCCGTCGGCATGGTGTTCGCTTTGGCGTTCGCCCTCTTCTTCGCAACCCTGTCC
>RHCK01000388.1 GCA_010030605.1 Acidimicrobiia bacterium | reverse complement strand
TCGGTGAGCAGCATCGATTCCGGCCCCACCACAACGCGTCGGCCGGGCACGTCGACATCGACCACGAATCTCTTCGTGCCACCACCGCCACCGACACCGCGCCGTTGGCCGAGGGTGACCATTTCGACCGCTTCCACTTCGCCGATGCGCGAGCCGTCGGTGTCGACGATCTCGGCCACGTGCAACGGAATGCGTCGAGCGAGGAACGCCGAGCGGCCGGATCGACCGTCATCGTCCTTCGTGGTGGTGATGAAACACACGTCCTGACTGTCGGGCTTGCCCGCGGTGCGCAAGCCCAGTCGTTTGGCGTGGGCACGAACGTCGGACTTGTTCATCTCGCCGACCGGGAACATGGTGCGCGACAACTGTTGCTGGTCCAACATGTGCACGACGTAGCTCTGATCCTTGGCGGAGTCGTGTCCGCGAGCCAAGCGAAAGACGCCATCACGCTGCACGACCCGCGCGTGGTGTCCGGTGGCCACGGCATCGAAGCCGAGCACGAGGGCGCGTTCGTGGAGACGGTCGAACTTCAAGTGGCGATTGCACTCGATGCACGGATTCGGTGTGATGCCGATGGCATGGTCACTCACGTACGGCTCGACGACGTTGCGATGAAATTCGTCGGTGAAGTTGAACACCAGATGGTCGATGCCGATCTGCTGAGCCACGCGACGGGCGTCGTCGACGTCGCTGACGCTGCAGCAACCGGTGTCACTCTCGCCACCCCACAGCCGCATGGTGACGCCCACCACGTCGTGACCTTGCTCCACCAGCAAGGCGGCGGCGACCGACGAGTCGACCCCACCCGACATGGCGATGAGCACCTTCACGACGACACCTTCATGATCACGCAGGCTACGGCGACGCGGATCGGGATGGGATCAAGTGCGCTTCAAACGAGCCGCCACCGAGCGGATGCGTTCGACGGCGTCGGTGACCACTCGCACGGTGTGGTCCACGTCGGACTCGGTGGTGGTGTGCCCCATCGACAGCCGCAACGCCCCCGCGCTCAGGTCGCGGGGCACTCCCATCGCCTGCAACACGTGCGAGGGTTCCATCGCGCCGCTGGCGCACGCCGACGCCGCCGAAGCGCACACGTCGGCTTCGTCCAACAGGTACAGCAGCGATTCGCTTTCGACGTCGGTGATGCACACGTGCGCCACGCCGGGGACCGACACCTCGTTGGGAACGGTGCGATGCACCCCGGGGATCGCCAACAAACCGGCCAACAGTCGGTCGCGCAAGGCCGTGATGCGCGCGATCTCGTGTTCGCGTTCGGCGTCGGTGGCGCGCAGTGCCTCGGCCATGGCCACGATGCCCGCCACGTTGTGAGTGCCGCTGCGACGATCTCGTTCCTGACCGCCGCCGAACACGATCGGTTCGAAGGTGACACCCTCGCGCACGATCAAAGCGCCCACACCCTTGGGACCACCGAACTTGTGCGCGCTGATGGCCATGGAGTCGACGAGGGGCCACAACGTTCGCAGATCGATCCAGCACGCCGCCTGAACGGCATCGGTGTGCAACACGGCGTTCGGGGCGAGTCGACGAACGACCTCG
>RHCK01000387.1 GCA_010030605.1 Acidimicrobiia bacterium | reverse complement strand
GTGAGTCATGGGATCGTGCTCGGAGACGACGGGCAGAAGATGTCCAAGAGCTTGCGCAATTACCCGGACCCCATGGTGGTGTTCGACACCTATGGTGCCGACGCCATGCGCTGGTACCTGCTCTCATCGGCCATCCTGCGTGGTGCGGACTTCTCGGTCACCGAAGCCGGCATTCGTGAGACCGTCCGGCAGGTTCTTTTGCCTTTGTGGAACTCGTGGTACTTCCTCGGGCTGTATGCGAACGCCGAGGATGTGCGTGGCCGAGTGCGCGTCGATTCGTCGAACGTTCTCGATCGTTACATCCTGGCCAAGACTTCGGATCTCGTGTCGTCGGTGACCGCCGATCTCGACTCGTACGATCTTTTCTCCGCCTGCGCCAACACGCGCGAGTTTCTCGACATCCTCACCAATTGGTACATCCGTCGATCCCGCGATCGTTTCTGGTCCGGAGATGTCGACGCGGTCGACACGCTGCACACGGTTCTCGAGACGTTGTGTCGGGTGGCCGCACCTTTGCTCCCGTTGATCACCGACACGGTGTACGAAGGTCTCACCGGTGGAAGCAGCGTTCACCTCACTGATTGGCCCTCGGCCAACGACCTGCCGTCCAATCCCGAACTGGTGCGAGCAATGGATCGTGTGCGCGAGGTGTGTTCGGTGGCGCTCTCGATTCGCAAGGCGCACGCCCGACGGGTGCGTCTGCCGTTGGCGGAACTGAAGGTGTCGCATCCCGACGCCGAATCGTTGCGGGATTTCATCGACATCATCGCCGACGAAGTGAACGTGAAGTCGGTGGTGTTGTCCTCGGTTCAAGAGGCCGGTGCGACCGCGGTGTTGCAGGTCATCCCGGGGGCGCTCGGACCTCGTCTGGGTGGGCGCACGCAGGAAGTCATCAAGGCCGTCAAGGTCGGCGATTGGACCCATGAGAACGGTGTCGTGGTGGCCGGCGGAATCGAACTGGTCGAGGGTGAATACACCATCAAGATGGCCGCCGCCGAGGGTGCGGCCGGCGCCGCGCTGTCCGACGGACTGGGAATGGTCGGTCTCGACATCGTGGTGACGCCGGAATTGGCGGCCGAGGGAACCGCTCGCGATCTGATTCGTCTCGTGCAACAGGCCCGGCGTGACGCCGATCTCGACGTCAGCGATCGAATCGAATTGACCCTCGGTGTGTCGGAATCCGTTCGCCGCCAAGTTTCCGCGTTCGTCGACATGATCTCCCGAGAAACCCTCGCCGTGTCGGTGGCGTGGGGTGGTGGCGAACCGAACGCCAACCTCGAGGACGAGCCGGTGCACATCGGTGTCGTCCCCTCCCGATAACGCTCCGCGGTTGGACGGGGCGAGTATCCTCGCCGTAAACATCGACCAAGGACGTTCCCATGGCCACCAAATCGGTCAAGAAGCCCGCCAGCAAGAAGCCCGCCGCCAAGAAGCCGGCCCCGAAAAAGTCGGCGGCGAAGAAGCCCGCAGCGAAGAAGCCGGCCCCGAAGAAGGTCGCGGCGAAGAAGCCCGCAGCGAAGAAGCCGGCCCCGAAGAAGGTCGCGGCGAAGAAGCCCGCAGCGAAGAAGCCGGC
>RHCK01000386.1 GCA_010030605.1 Acidimicrobiia bacterium | reverse complement strand
CCGAGATCGTCGACGAACTCGATCGTGCGTGGACATTTGTAATGACTGAGACGTTCACGACAGAACGCGAGAACGTCGGCCGCCGACGGAGGATTGGCCGGATCACGCAGAATCGCCAGGCCCTTGAGCTCCTCCCCCATCTCGGCGTGCGGCACACCGATGCACGCCACGTCGAGAATCGCCGGGTGTTGAACCAGCACTTGTTCGGCTTCGGCCGGATAGATGTTCACTCCACCCGAGACGACCATGTCGCTGAATCGATCGGTGATGTACACGTATCCGCCCTCGTTGACGTAACCGATCTCTCCGAGGGTGAACACTCCGGGCGCGATGTTGGCGGCCTTCGTTTTCTCCGGATCGTTCGGGTAGATCACTCCCCGACCGGTCGAATCCTTGAAGAACAGACGCCCTTCGGTGTTGGGCGGAACCTCGTTGCCATCATCGTCGAGAACGATCACACTGAACGGCGGGACGGGACGTCCGACCGACCCCGGATTCTCCAGCCACTCGGTGCTGGTGATCTGACACGTCGTGCCAACCTCGGTCGCACCGTAGGCATCGATGAAAATCGGACCCCACCATTCGATCATCGCTCGCTTCACATCGACCGGGCACGAGGCGCCAGTGTGAGCGGCCAACTTCATCGACGACACGTCGTACTTCTTCTTCACGTCGTCGGGAAGCGCGAGGAGGCGAACGAAGTGCGTGGGCACCATCACCGAGGACTCGGTGCGATGTTCGTGAATGGCCTGCAAGGTCTTTTCGGCGTCGAACTTGGCCAGAATCACCATCGGTACCCCACGGACCAGCAGTCGCATTCCGTTGAGAGGTCCGGTGTGGTACATCGGACCGACCACCAGATGCGTACCGAATTGGGCGAAACGATTGGCCTTCATGCCTTCGAGATGTTCGGCCATGGTGGAACCACCGGCGAACATGGTCGGAGGCAACTCGGTGCCCTTGGGGCGACCCGTGGTGCCCGACGTGTACAACAGGTTCGCGCGCGGTGCGACGTCGAGGGGCGGGTTGGTCGGAGCACCCGCCGCCAACCAATCGTCCCATGCACGGACACCGGAAACGTTCACACCCCAACCGATCACGTCGATCGACAAACCTTCCGATCGGGCGAGTTCGGCGGCCGCCACACCGCGATCGACGGTCTCGGGGCCCACGAAGAGCAGGCGAGAATCGGAGTCGACGAGGATGTACGCGGTTTCCTCGGCGGTGAGATGAAAGTTGACGGGCACCGTCGAGGCACTGCCGAGCAGACAGCCCAAGTGAGCCAGCGCGGTTTCGGCGGCATTCTCGGCGAACACCGCCACGCGACGACTCGGACCGAGGTCGGCGTTCAGTGCGTTGTTCGCGACGCGATTCAAAATGTCATCGACGTCGGCCCATCGCAAGGCCTTGTCGGGATCGCGCACGGCGATCTCGTCGGGACGTTCACGAGCCAGATCAGCGGCGAAAATCGGCATGGTCGAACCTCAGACGTCCGCCGCGACACCGCGCTCGACGAGCGCCTCGCGGTGATTCGTGAAATCGGCCGACAGATCGGCGGGTCCGCCGTAGTGCACCTGCAGAAA
>RHCK01000385.1 GCA_010030605.1 Acidimicrobiia bacterium | reverse complement strand
TCCGAGCGTTACCTGGCCTGCATACGTGCCAGAACCGAGCGATCCCGCAGTACCGATGACGAGCGACCCACCGTTTGCGGCGACCGCAGTATTCCCCGAGTAGATATTGGTTCCCGTCAAGGTGAGGGTTCCTGCACCGGCCTTGGTGAACCCACCCGTCTCAGAAATCACACCGGAGAACGTCGTCGACGACGCATCCCCACCAGCGGTCAAGGTCCCCGAACCAAGGGTGATCGCACCTGCACCAGCGATCGAACCGACCGTGTCGGTCACATCGTTCAGGTCAAACGTCGCACCGGTGTTCACCGTGACTGCCGTCGTGTCCGACAGGCGACCCGATCCCGACAGCATGACCGTGCCCGTCGAAATCTGCGTCACACCGGTGTACGTGTTGGCCGCAGACAACGTGAGTGTTCCAGCCCCCGTCTTGGTCACCGAACCCGTGGACGTCGCAATTGCCCCTGAAATGGTCGACGATCCAACCGATTCCACCGTCAAACCGAACGTCCCCGACACCCCGCCCGACATCGTCAACGTCGAACCAGTATCAACCTGCACTTCCGCTGCCGCAGTCAACGTCACCGCGCCGGACCACGTGTTCGAGCCCGAGGTGTTACGCAACGCGCCATTCGACGACACGCCGGTTCCGGCGAGATACAACGGCTCGGTGACTCCGGTGAGTCCACCTGAGACCGTTACTGCGGCACCGCTTGCAACCGTCGTGTACGACGTCGACGACCCACTGTCACCGAGGGCGGTGTTGTGTTGGACATCGACGATTCCCGTCGACACCGTGGTGAGACCCGTGAACGTGTTCGCTCCAGTCAGCGTCAACGTGCTGGAGCCCGTGTTCTTCTTCAATTCGCCGGCACCAGAGATCACACCCGTCAGCTTCTGGTCGGTATCCGATGCATACAGGAACGTTCCAGAGTCACCGATCGAGATGGTGTTTGCATAGGTCTTCGGCGTCCCACTTCCGAGCGAACCAGTTCCCGAAATCTTGATGGTTCCACCCAGATCGGCAATCGTCGTCGTGCCGGTGTAGGTACTTGCGCCAGACAAGGTGAGCATTCCAGCACCCTGCTTCGTGACGTTTCCGGCCCCGATCTCGAGACCGCCCGACACGACGATCGCTCCTGATCCGTCGAAGGTGAGGTTGTATTCCTGGGTGAATGCTGCACCGAAGTTCAACGTTCCCGAGTTGCTCTGTACTTCGACGTCATCGGTCAACGTGACCGTGCCACCAATCGTGTTGACACCGGATTCGTTCACCACCACTCCGCCGGCCGTGAATCCTGATCCGGCGATGCGAATGTTCTCTGGGAGGGTGATCCCACCCGAGATCGAGAGCATCGCACCGCTCGCGATCGTGGTGCTTTGGCCGAGCGTCGACGTACCGAGTGCATTCGTCTTGGCGACGCTCAACGTTCCGGCGGTAACCGTCGTGAGACCCGTGTAAGAGTTGTCGCTCGTACCCGACAGGGTCAGCGTGCTCACGCTCGAAGTCGACTTACGAACAGCGCCCGAACCCGTGATTGCTCCGGACAGGGTCTGGTTGGCCGAGGACCCGTAGGTCAGCGTCGTCGATGA
>RHCK01000384.1 GCA_010030605.1 Acidimicrobiia bacterium | reverse complement strand
TTCAACGGCGGCATCAACAAGTTGTGGGTCGGCCAGTCGATGTACGCATCGGCGGTCGTCACGCTCATCGTGCGTGCACGACTCGCAGGACTCGATGAGTCGCTCGAACAGGCTGCAGCAGACCTCGGTGCGCCTCCGGGACGCGCGTTCCGCCAGATCACCCTGCCGCTCATCGCCTCCGCGATGATCGCCGGTGGGTTGCTGTCGTTCGCACTCTGTCTCGACAACGCGGTCATCTCGACGCTCATCAGCGAGGCCGGCTCCACGACGTTCCCCGTCGCGCTCTTGGGCGCGACACGCAGCACGATCAAGCCGTTCTGGGGGGTCGGCGCGGTGAGCCTCTTCGTCGTGACGATGACGTCGCTGTGGTTCCTCGTCGTGATCTTGCGTCGCAGCGGTGACTCGGCGAGCAACATCGCCGCAACGCTCACCGGCAGCTGATCATGGTCAACGTCGCGGTCGGGCCGCTCGGCTCGCCGCAGTGGGCAGCTGACGCCATCGTTGCCGGTGGCGGGACGGTCACCGACTATGACGAGGCGGTCGGGCTCGTGTGGATCGACTTCGACCGCGTCGATGACCTCGAGCGTGTGCTCGACGCAAACCCGGGGATCGAGTGGGTGCAGCTGCCGTGGGCAGGTGTAGAGCGTTTCGCGCACCTCTTCGATTCCCGGCGGACGTGGACGAGCGCGAAGGGGGTCTTCGGACCTGCCGTCGCCGAACTCGCCCTCGGAATGCTGCTCGGCGGAGTGCGTCACATCGTGGCGTATTCGCGACTCTCGCACTGGTCCGAGGACCACGGCGTGAACTTGGTTGGCGCGAACGTCGTCATCGTCGGTGGGGGTGGTATCGCGAGCAGTCTCGCGGCAATGCTGAAGCCGTTTGGCTGTCATGTCACCGTCGTTCGCAACAGGGTGCAGGACATGCCCGACGTGCACGTCGTCGTCGGGCAGGGCGACTTGGATTCGGTGCTCCCTGGGGCAGATGCGGTCGTGTTGGCACTCGCGCTCACAGACGACACCGTCGGGATGTTCTCGCGGACACAGTTCGAACTCATGGAGCGCCACGCCTGGATCGTCAACGTTGCCCGCGGTCGCCACATCGTCACCGATGACTTGGTGTGGGCCCTTACGACGGGACAAATCGGAGGGGCCGCACTCGACGTCACCGACCCTGAGCCTCTTCCCGAGCGTCATCCGCTGTGGTCGATGCACAACTGCTTCATCACGCCACACGTCGGCAATACTGCGGACATGGTTCCCGCTCTGTTGTCCGTGCGCATCACCGACAACGTCCGTCGACTCGCGAGGGGCGAATCCCTCGACGGTCTGATCGACGTCGACCTCGGGTACTGATGACGACTCAGAATCATTACGCCACGCTCGGTGTCGCACCGAACGCGACGCTCGAGGAGATCCGCACCGCGTATCGGGCGGCTGTTCGTCGCACGCATCCGGACGTCGCAGATGCCCGGTCGACGACGGCGAGCGACATGGCCAAGATCACCGAGGCGTGGTCGGTGCTCAGCGATCCGGCACGACGCTCTTCCTATGACGCGATGCTTGCATCACCGCAACGAGTTGCTGCCGAACCA
>RHCK01000383.1 GCA_010030605.1 Acidimicrobiia bacterium | reverse complement strand
CAACGTCGTCTTACCATGGTCAATATGACCCATCGTTCCGATATTCACATGAGGCTTCGTACGCTCAAACTTCGCCTTCGACATGGCATTCTTTCCTTCTGGGTAGGTGCTTGGTAGCTCGTGGTGTCAAGGATCGTGCACCGGCGGGAGATCCCAACGGGCAGGAAAGCGATGCTACCGGCGCGCGCCGATGTTCCAACCGGGCCCCGGTCGGGGTTCAGCCGACGATGGTGACGGTGCCCGTGGAGCCGTCGACGGTGATGAGGGCGCCCTCCGGAATGCGGGTGGTGGCCTGAATGACCGACACCGCACACGGAACACCCAATTCGCGGCTGACGATGGCCGCGTGACTGCCCACGGCACCCACGTTCACCACCACTCCGCCCACCGACAAGAACAACGGGGCCCACGACGGGTCGGTGGTGGGCGCCACCAGGATGTCGGTCGGATCCATGTCCGGGGCGTCCATCGGGTCGAGCACGATGCGGGCTCGACCGGTGATGACGCCGGGGGCTCCGGGCCCGCCCTGCAGGACGTCACCGATCTTGGCGATCTCGCCGCCAACCGCGTTGCGACGCGGCCAGGTGTGCACCGGCTCGTCGCCTCGACCGTTGCCCACGATGTACGGCGGTTCGAGCTGATGCAGTTCCTGGAATCCAACCTCGCGCTCGGCGATGACCGCCGAGAACTTCGACGGGTCGACCAGGAACTCGTCGAGCTCCTCGTCGAGCAGATTGAAGATGTGGTGATGGTCGGGGATGACACCCGCGGCCACCATGCGGCGACCGAGTTCGTACATCGACAACTTCACCTCGTGGATCAGACGAATGCAGGCGTACTTGCCTTGTTCGCGCCACTGCAACCAATTGGACGCCGAGAACAATCCGGCCGACAACGTGCCGCTGGCTTCGGCATCGGCGGCGACCACGCTCATCAGGTCGGCCGTGATGCGCTCGCGCTCCACCGCGGCGGCCGCCTTGGCCAGATGCGGTGAACGATCGTCGCTCTGCGCGCGCAGTCGATCGATCATGCCGAGCGCGATCTCGGGCTTGGTGGTCCAGGAGTCGGGACGGCAATCCCACTCGTTCGGCGCACGATGTCCGTGCACGCGCATCAGTTCGTCCCACGCGGCGTAGAACGCCGAGTTCGCCGCATCATTGCGATCGAGACGAGCGAGCAGTCCGTCGACGCCGGCGTCGAACGCCGCGGTGAGCGACGGCGATGCGTTCACGAGGCGACTGATGTCCCACATGGAGAACGAGGCTTCGGCCGACTCCACGTTGCCGACCGCGCTCAACACTTTCACGGCGTCCTCGGAACGACCGATTCCCTCGCACACAGCCTGAACCGCACCGGGTCCGAGCGACGCACCGAGACACACCACCGTGTACGGAATCCACGCTTCTTCGACCTTGGCGGTCATGCGGCGCGCGTAGTCCACCAATTCCGCATTCGAGAGTTTCGTGAAATCAGGACGATCGGCCACGGCCTTCATGGCCATCTTCGATGCATCGTGCATGCGCGGATACGACGGCGTGGACATGACCCAACCCATCGTCTCGGCCAACTTGGCCGACTGCGCCTCGTTCACGTCACCGGGATG
>RHCK01000382.1 GCA_010030605.1 Acidimicrobiia bacterium | reverse complement strand
GTTCAAGTTGAACGTTCCGGTGATGGCATTGCCGGTCGCAACGTCGAACGTGAGAGTTCCGTCGTCTGATTGGATACGCGAGTTCGCAGTCAGGGTGACGAGCCCGACAATTGAGTTCGCGTCCGCAGCGGCAGTCGACAAGTTGCGGATCGCTCCGTTCGTCCCCACTCCGTTCCCCGCGATGCTCAAGGCATCAGCGATCGAGATTGCGGTGCCACTGAGGTGGATTGAGGCACCATTGGAGATCGTCGTCGAACCGGCGCTTGTACCGAGTGTCGACGACGAGGTGACGAGCAGCACGCCTTCGTCTACAACTGTCGATCCGCTGTAGGTATTCGTTCCAGAAGGGGTGAAGGTTCCGCTTCCCTTCTTGACGATTCCGCCGGTTCCCGAAATGACTCCTGCGAAGGTCGTGGACGTGGAGTTGCCCGTGGTCAGCGTTGCCGAACCCAGAGTGATTGCACCGGTCCCCGAAGCGGCCACGGACGCCACGGTGTCCGACACGCCATTCAAGTCGAACGTCGCACCGTCGCTTACGACCACGGCAGTCGAGTCGGAGAGTTGGCCGGTTCCACTCAACTTCAATGTTCCAGCCGAAATCGTGGTCGTGCCGACATAGGTCAGTGAGCCTTCGATCGTCAACGTTCCCGAGCCGGCCTTCGTGAGGCCTCCCTGCCCGGTGATTGTTCCTGCATACGTTGACGAGGCACTTCCAGAAGTCGTCAGAGTGGCGGTGCCGAGGGAGATCGTCGAACCACCCAACGTGTTCGATATCGATGAAACCGTTTCATTGAAATCGTTCAGATCGAACGTTGCATTGCTGTCGACCACGAGAGCTGTCGAGTTACTCAATCGGTCTGCCGCACCGAGCCGTAACGTTCCTGCACTCACGGTCGTGACGCCGGTATAGGTGTTCGCACCACTCAGCGTCATCACGCCATTTCCGGTCTTGGTAAGTCGACCGGTTCCCGACATCAGCCCCGAATACGTCGTCGAGGAGTTGTCCCCGCCGACCGTGAAACTTCCGCTTCCCAGCGAGACGTCACCGAGACCCGAAATCGAGCCAACCGTTTCGTTGAAGCTTGCAAGATCAAGCGTTGCTCCACTTGCGATCGCCACCGCGGTGTCGTCGGACCACTTGTCTTTGCCGCCCAACTTGAGCGTTCCGGCAGAAATCGTCGTCGACCCAGTGTTGGTGCTGAGCCCACTCACGGTCAGCGTTCCCGCACCAAGCTTCGTGACCGTCGTTCCTGCACCGCTGATTGCACCGCGATACGTGGAATCTCCACCTTGGGTGATGGTGAGGTCTCCACCAGAGAGATCAAGGTTTCCCGAACCGCTCAGACCGCCCGACGTTGCAGTGATCGTGACATCACCGGTGGATGTTCTGGTGATCGGTGCATTCAACACCACGCTGGAGTCGGCGACCAATGTGAGCGTGGTCGTGCCACCTGCAGCGATTTCAGCTGACACCGTGATGGTGCCGGTCATCGAACCACTTCCGGTCGTACTCACGGTGACGTTGCCGGACTCGAGGGCAGCCGACAAGGTGGCGGCCGAGAGCGTGGCGGCAACCGAGGATGACGAGGACGTGTACGTCCCCGAACTGAAGGAGATGTCG
>RHCK01000381.1 GCA_010030605.1 Acidimicrobiia bacterium | reverse complement strand
CGAAGGGTCATCTGCGTTGGACGATCGGCGGTGCCGAGAACGTTGTCGGCCGTGCGCCGCATGCCGTGACGCTCCCAAAACTGCATCAGTTCTTCGGGGTTCGCGACAGCCAACTCGATGTCGAGCAATGCGTTCAGTGTCATGCCGTCTTCTCCTGCTCGTCCATCATCTCCCAGACCTCGCCCAACACGCGCGAGGCGCTGACCGCCACCGGCCATCCGGCGTAGTGAGCCACGTGTGTGATCATCGCCTCCAAGGTGGAGCGCTCGATCCCAAGGTTGCGGGCGCCACGGAAGTGCAGATATTGCTCGGCTTCGCGACCGGTGGCCACCAGCACGGTGCACGTGATCAAGGATCGTTGTTGCACCGTGAGCCGCGCGTCCTGCCAGATTTCACCGAAAAGGTGGTCGATCGTCTGCAGCATCAGGTCGGGCTGCACCGCTCGTGATGGGGGAAGCCCCTTGAAAAGTACGCCCGCCAGCTCTCGACCCTGTTCTCGTGTCATGACCCCTCCCTGTGCCTGGATGGTACGCCGAGAATTAGTTTGATGTCAAACTAATTTTTCGAGTAATCTCGTGTCGTGACGTTTTCCCAGAATCTCGACGACACGATGAACACGTGGCGTCGAGAACGACCCGACCTCGACCTGGATGGCATGGAACTGTTTCTGAAGATGAGCGCCGTCGTGCGGTCCATCATCGATCGGTTTTACGACGAACTCATCGACCTCGGAATCACGCCCTCGGAGTTCGATGTTCTGGCCACACTTCGGCGCAACGGCACCAAGGCCGTTCTCACCCCCTCGTACATCGCCAAGGTCTCGATGGTGAAGCCCAGTGGTCTCGCCCACCGACTCGCCAAACTCGAAAAGGCCGAACTGATCAACCGCACTCCCGACCCCGACGATCGTCGAAGTGCACTCATTCGCATCACCCCGAGCGGACGACGAATCGTCGATCGAGGTGTCGAACTTCTGGCCGATCACAAGAACGAGGCGTTCGCCGATCTGAGCGAGCGTCAACGGGAACTCTTGGAAAACATGCTCGACCGACTGATCGAATCGGCCGACAACGCCACACGGACGGTCGACGCCGTCTGATCGTCGAACAATCACACGCGGACTGGGGGATCCGACGATGAACAACTTGAATTGGAATGCACCGGGACCGGGTCATTGGGCACTCGATCGATCACACGTGAATCGGCCGGCCACGTTGATCAGCCAACACGTTCAGGAGTACGGCACCGCCCGTGGCACGCGTCGCATGTTCGAGGAACTCGGCGCACCACTGGACGCGCTCGACTTCCGGTTCGTGAACGGCATGGTCTACTCGCGCGTGAGGCCCCTCATTCGTCCGGATTCTCCCGCGACCTCTCTTCCACCCAAACCTCTGTTGCGCGCCATGATTCGCCTGCATCCCGAGATGCGCCGCCGTGCTCGCTCGGCCACCGTCACCACGGCCACACGCCCATGGCGACGCGTCGCTCAGGAATGGTCGGCTCCCGGAGGATTGCGCGACCAATGCACCGACTCGAACCTGGCGCTTCAAAACGTCGATCGGGCCGCGTTGTCGGATGGCCAATCCATCGACCACGCGCTCCAAGTGATCGAACACGCCAAGGAGATGTGGGTGCGCCATTTCTGGTTG
>RHCK01000039.1 GCA_010030605.1 Acidimicrobiia bacterium | reverse complement strand
CGCCGCGCCGACATCAACTTGGGCACGAAGCCCAGGTTGCGTCGCAACGACGACAACGAGAAACCGCGTTGCAGTCCGACCACGTCGAAGAACTCGTGATCGAATCCCGTCGGCGGCACCAACCGGGTCTCGATTCCTCGCTGTGCTCCCATGTACGAGATCTCGTCGGGTCGATGTCCATGATCGACCAGGCTCTCGGCGATGGCCAATGCCGGCAGAACGTGGCCGGCGGTCCCGCCACCCGCGATGACGGCGAACCGGGTCATCGTGGGCGTCGAGCCACGTTCATCAACAAACCCGCCGAGACCATCGACACGATCAACGACGATCCGCCGAACGAGATGAACGGCAACGTCAGTCCGGTCACGGGGATCACTCCGGTCACACCACCGATGTTGACGCAAATCTGGATCAGGAACCAGCCAGCAATGCCACCAGCCAACAGGCGACCGAATGTGGTGCGGCACGACAACGCGGCCTGGAATCCGAAATAGATGAGGAATGTGAAGAGGGCGATCAGTCCGATCACACCGAGAAAGCCCATCTCTTCGGCGAGCGTCGCGAAGATGAAGTCGCTGTGGGCCAAGGGCACGTAACCCCACTTGCCCGTGCCCGCCCCGATGCCGGTGCCGGTGATTCCACCGTTCGACAGACTGATGAGCGATTGATACACCTGGTAGGTCTCGTGTCCGCGGTTGCCGTAGATATCGAAGAACGAGGTGATGCGCACGAACTTGTCGGGCTTGACCAGCACCGCGATGGTTCCCAATGCCGCACCACCGACGGCCACGGCGGTCATGGGAAGCAGCGGCGCTCCGGCGAGAAAGAGGATCACGAAACCGATTCCCAACATCACCGCACACGAACCGAAGTCGCTCTGGATCATGGACAGTCCCGCACCGAGACCTACGACGATCCCGAACGGTTTCATCGTCAAACGCCAATCGTGCATCTGGTTCGTTCGTCGCGAGAGGAGATCGGCGCCGGCGATCACGATGAAAAGCTTCATGAACTCCGACGGCTGGAAGCGTTGATCGAACAACTGAATCCAGGCACGTGCGCCGTTCACCTCGACTCCGAGTCCGGGCATCCACGCCAACGACATCAACCCGAGACCGATGAAGGGACCGATGCGCGCGAATTTGTGCAAGATGTCGAGCTTCAACTTGTACGCCGACACCATTCCGAAGGCGCCCACTCCCGCGTAGAACGCCTGACGTCGGAAAAGTTTCCAGGCTGAGTCTCCACGATTGAAGGAAACGATCGACGATGACGACATGACCATAACCAAGCCGAACAGAACGAGGATGATGGAGACCGCGGCGATCACGTAGTAGCCCACGGGCTTGGGGTCGCGTGACGTCGCGTCCTGGTATCGCGAGCGCAAACCACCCTCACCGGTGCGGATCCGCTGAGCACGTTCGTAGGCCGCGCGACGACGATCGGCGAGATTGTCCGGGGACTTCTTGCGCGACTTCTGTTGGATGGCGATGGTCATTTGCCGGCTCCCGACTTCTTGGACTTTTTCGACGCGACTCCCCCGAC
Organism: Acidimicrobiia bacterium; assembly: GCA_010030605.1. GTDB lineage: Bacteria > Actinomycetota > Acidimicrobiia > Acidimicrobiales > Ilumatobacteraceae > Casp-actino8. The sequence continues at coordinate 7,846 of RHCK01000039.1, read as the reverse complement.
ACGGGCCCGAACACAGCGAGCGAAATCTTCGCCACGTTCCTGGTAGCCGCCATACCAGTCGAAGCTGGCGCAGGCGGGCGACAGGAGAACGGTGTCACCCGACGAGCTCAGCGACGCGGCGTGTGCGACCGCTTCTTCCATGCTCGTGGCCCGCAGGACGGTTCGTCGATCGGCGAAGGCCTTTTCGATCTCGTCAGCCGATTCACCAATGGCCACGACCGCCTTGATGCGGTCGATGCCGGCCGCCAGATCCGCGAGGTCGAGCCCCTTGTTGCGTCCACCAGCGATGAGAACGACCCGATCAAAACCCGCGATCGCCGTGAGCGCGGCGTGTGGTGTGGTGGCCTTCGAGTCGTCGAACCAGCGCACCCCGTTGGATTCGGCGACGAACTCGATTCGGTGATGCGGCGCTTCGTACGTTTCGAGAGCCATCGCAACGTCGGTCACCGTTGCCAGCCCGGGCTCGATGCACAGGGCCGACGCGACCAACGCATTCGATACGTCGTGCGGAAGAGCGCGACGCATGCGCGACGTCGCCACGATCTCGCCGGCCGGACACTCGAGCACACCGTCACGAACTCGATACGACGACGACGGGGATCCGATTTCGATGCGACGACACCGTAAGGAATCGAGATGACGGGCCACGACGGGGTCGGAGATCACTCCGACCGCGACATCGGACTGACGGACGTTGCGCCAGATTCGGGCCTTGGCCGCTTCGTAGCTACCCATGGACGTGTGCCAGTCGAGATGATCGGCCGCGAGGTTCAACCATGCGGACGATTGCGCGCGGAACGTCTCCACGAACGCGAGTCGGAAACTCGTCGCTTCGACGACGAACACGTCGACGTCCATGTCGAGCGCCTCGACGAGCGGGATATCCGTGTTACCGCACGCAACGGCACGACGCCCGGAGGTGTTGATCATGGCTTCCACCATCGTCACCGTCGTCGTCTTCCCATCGGTGCCGGTGACCGCGACCATCGGACGAGGTCCGCCGGGTCGCGACTGCTCCCATTCGTAGGCCAGATCCAACTCGCCATAGACGGCCTTGCGACGACTCATCGCGAGACGCACGACCTCGTGGGTTTCGGGAACACCCGGAGCGGGAGCAACCGAATCGACCGAATCGATCAGAGTCATCAACCGACGAGCATCGGGCGCCTCGACGAACTCGACGCCGAGGGCCGCCATGGCCTTGCGCTTGGCGGCCGTGGGGGCATCGTCGGAGGCCACCACTTCGTACCCCCGTTGCACGAGTGCTTTCACCGTGGCCGCGCCGGCCACTCCGACACCATGGACGAGGATCGATTCGCTCACGGCAAGACCTTCAATGCGGCATCGCTGATTCGCGTGAAGTCGGCGATGAACAATGCGAGCGAGCCCGCGACACAGATGCCGCCGATGATCCAGAAGCGGATGATCACGGTGGTCTCGGGCCAGCCGATGAGCTCGAAGTGATGATGGATGGGTGTCATCCGGAAGAAGCGACGCGTGCGTCCGGAGGCCTTGAAGATCACCATCTGGATCGCGACCGAACCGGCCTCCATCACGTTGATGCCACAGATGAGCGGCAACAAGAAGTGGGTGTTCGTGGCCACGGCAAGTAGTCCGAGCGCCGCACCGATACCCAACGCTCCGACGTCACCCATGAAGATGCGCGCCGGAGCGGCGTTCCACCACAGGAAACCTCCGCACGCTCCGGCGAACGCGGCCGCGAGCACGGCCAAGTCCAGAGGATTCACCGTTCCACCCGCGAGCACTCCGTACACCTCGGGGTTTCGGAAGGACCAGTATCCAATGATCGTGTAGGCCAGGAATCCGAAGAGTGCGGAACCGCCGGCCAATCCATCGAGACCGTCGGTGACGTTCACCGCGTTCGTGGTGGCCCACATCATTCCCGCGGTCCACAGCACCCAAAGCCACCACGGAATTTCCCAACCGGGCCAATCGAATCGAGTGAAGGAAACCGTTTCGGAAATGTCGGTGGCAGCGACCAACCACCACGTGATGGCACAGGCCAAACCAAAGGTGATGTAACCCTTCTTCTTCCAGAAAATGCCCCGATTGTGACCCTTGTTCACCTTGATCACATCGTCCAACAAACCCATGCCGGCCATCACCAAGATTCCGGCGATGATGATCAAAGCTTGATTGGAGAAGGCCAAACCATCGCGGACATGCGCGACGATCCATCCGATGATGGCGGCACCAACGATGCTCAAGCCGCCCATCGTGGGTGTTCCCGACTTCTTCGCATGATGGGTCGGACCGTGGTCCTCCTTGCCGAGGATTGGTTGCCCCTTCCCGCGATTGCGGAAGAACGAGATGAGAAAGCGTGTGCCGGCCAAGGACAGAACCATCGAGGTCACTCCGGCGATCATGACGGCGATCATCGACGACCCTCCAAAAGTTCGCGGGCCACGACGCGATCGTCGAACTCGAGCACCTCTCCACCAATCGACTGCGTCCGCTCGTGTCCTTTGCCGGCGATGATCACCACGTCACCCGCGCTCGCCGATCGCAACGCCAGCGAGATCGCCGCACGTCGGTCGGGCTCGACACCGAGAAGTCGATGTCTTAGGTGGTCGGGCACGCCAGCCACGATCGATGCAATGATCGCCACCGGATCCTCCGATCGAGGATTGTCGGACGTCACCACCACGCCATCGGCCAGACCGGCGGCCATCTCGCCCATCATCGGACGTTTCATCTTGTCGCGATCGCCCCCGCAACCGAAGACCACGATGATCCGACCGTCGGGATTCGATTGACGAACGGTGCGAAGTACTTCGGCCAGACCATCGGGAGTGTGAGCGAAATCGACCAGGACGACGAAATCCTGACCCGCATCGACGTGTTCGAATCGACCCGCCACCACCGGTGCGCGACGCAGACCCTCGACGATCACATCGGAGTCGATACCCAGCTCGTGGGCGGTGGTCGCCGCCGCGAGCGAATTCATGACGTTGAATGCACCACCGATACCGACGCTGATGCGGACGCCTCGCCAGGTGTACGAATGACCCGTCGCCGAAACACTCACGTCGGATACGTCCGACAACGAGAACGGCACCATCGGAATGGTTGCTTCGGCGAGCAGTCGGGCGCCGTGCGTGTCGTCGGCGTTCACCACTCCGACACGAGAGAGGTCCGATCGAAACAGCCGAGACTTGGCTTCGAAGTACGCCTCTTGCGTGCCGTGAAAATCGAGGTGGTCCCGACCAAGATTCGTGAACACACTCACGGCGAACGAGGTGCCCAGGACCCGGTCCAGCGACAACGCGTGCGACGAGACCTCCATGACCACCGCACGTGTGCCATCGGCGCGGAGAGTGGCGAGTCGTTCCTGGAGGTCCGCCGCCTCGAGAGTGGTCAGGGATCCCGACAGGGTCCCCATCACCTCGGTGGTCATCCCATCGGCGGACAGGATCGAGCCCAGAAGGTGGGCGGTGGTCGTCTTGCCGTTGGTTCCCGTGATCCCAACGGTCGACATGTGACGAGAGGGATTGCCGTACAACTCACTGGCCATCGGACCGATCGCGGCGCGTACCGAACCGACACCGACCTGCGTGATGCGATCGATGCCATCGAGACGATGATCGACGAGCAGTGCCGTCGCGCCACGTTCGACCGCTTCCCCGGCGAAGTCGTGCCCGTCACGCACTGCTCCACGCACGCAACAGAACATCGTCCCGGGCGTCACTCGGCGTGAGTCATGGGTGATCCCGGTGACTTCCACGTCCCGTGGGCCACACAGGAATTCGGCACCCTCGACGACACGAGCGAGATCGACGAGATGGCGGCGATGGGCATCGGTGGCCATGATCACTCAGCCCACCGCCGGACAGCCGGTGTCGCCCGCGGTCGGCTCGATCGAACGCTCATGGATCGCCATCGCGGCGATCTTGGCGAAGGCCGGAGCAGCGGCCGTACCGCCGAAACGGTCGCGACTTGACGGATCGGGTTCGTCGATCGAGACGAGAATCGAAATCTGCGGATTCGCGGCCGGCAGGAATCCCACGAAGGTGGCGAAGTACGCGCGCGAGCCATCCTCGTTCTCGTAGGTTCCGTTGTCCTGGATCTTGTATCCGGTGCCGGTCTTGCCCGCCACCGAGATTCCGTCGATCTGCGCGCGAGTGCCCGTACCTTCGCACACCACCGCCGCCATCAGCGACTGCATCGTCGTCGCCGTTTGCTCGGACACCACCCGATGGGTGTCTCCGGCCGGAGCCTCCCACATCGAACCCTTCTCGTCGATCGTCGCCTTCACGAGACGAGGCGACACGTACACGCCATCGTTCGCGATCACGTTCACGGCCGAGACGAGCTGCAACGAGGAAGCCGAAAAACCGTAGCCGTAGGTGATGGTCGCGTTCTCCGAGCCTCGCCAATTCACCGCTTGCTTCAGCATGCCGGCGGTTTCGCCCGGGAACTCGAGCGCGGACTGTTTGCCGAATCCGAAACCATCGAGGTAGTCGTGAAGTCGCGGCGAACCGACCTCACTCGCAGCCAACAGGGTGCCGATGTTCGACGAGTGGACGAAGATGTCGCGCAACGACATGGGTTCGAGGTCGTGGGGGTAAGCGTCCTTGATCGTCTTTTCGTACTTCTGACCCTCGTCGAAGATGTACACGCCGGGAACGTCGTAGACACGATCGATCGTCGACACACCAGAATCGAGGGTGGCCGCGACACTGAAGACCTTGGCGACCGAACCCGGCTCGTACGCCTCGACGGCCGCCAGGTTTCCCGAGGTCAATTCGGCGATGCCCATGTCGTTGCGACGCACGGAGGCGATCGCCAAAATCTCGCCGGTGGTGGTGTCCATGACGACCGCATTGCCGCCCTTGGCCAGCAGGTCCTCGACACGGGCGAGAAGAATCTGTTCGACCTGATACTGCATCGAACGATCGATGGTGAGCACCAGGTCCGTGCCAGGCCGGGCGTCGTTCACGATCTTGGTGGTGCCGGGAAGGCTGCGACCGTTCGACGCTTCCTTCACCAACTCACCGTCCTGACCGCGCAGCATCTTGTCGTATTGCAATTCGATGCCCGTCGAACCGGCGCCGAAGGGATCGGTGCGGCCCACAACATTGCGGGCCAGACCTCCGGCCACCTCCACCCGTTTCGGTTCGCTGATGCCGAAGATGCCCGCGAGGTTCAGCGACAACACGGCCTCGGCCACGTTCTCGTCGACGAATCGCTGCACGTAGACGAAGGTGGTGCTCTGATCGGCCAATTTCGCGGCCAGATCGACTTCGGCCACCGCATCGATGCCGAGCAACTGGGCGAGAACGTGCGCGGTGGCGGACGGGTCGATGATCGACTGAGGATTGGCGTAGATGGACAGAGACGGCACGGTGATCGCCATTTCGTTCCCGTCGCGGTCGAAAATGGTTCCACGCGCGGCGGGAATCGGCGTGAATCGTTGCCGTTGCTGGAGACCATCGGCGCGCAAGTCCGAACCGTGTGCCACTTGCACCCAGAAACTGCGTCCCACCAAACCGATCATGCAGACGAGTCCGATGACCACCATCACATGGAATCGAGTGCGACCGAGGCCAGCGGTCGACTGGCCGCGCGCAACTTTCTTCTTCGTTCCCCGTCGATTGGAACTCGAGTCCGCGTCTTCGTCGCGCCGAACGTCGGAACCGTTTCCGAACAGCAACGAGAGCGCCTGCTTCGGACGCTTCTTCGACATCGAACCGGTCGCGACTGATCGCGAGCGGCTGGACGAATTCGACCTGGACTTCTTCGTCGTCGACGTGTTCGTTGCGGACTTCTTCGTCGTCCGCTTTGCATCGCTCACCTTGCGACGAGCTTTCGTCTCACTCGCCGCTGCCGACGTGCTCGATTGACGAGTCGTCGACGAAACCTTCGGGCGACTCGTTCCACGCGACGTACCGACACGAGTAGACGACTGACGACGACGTTCCATCAGGGTCGTCCTCCGATCATGGCTTTGACGGCCCCGTAATTCTCGAGGGGGTCGTGGGAGTCGGACAGGTACTCGGGATCGACACCACCGGTGGACACCAGGACCGCGGCGACGCTGGACGGATCCATCGTCGTGAACACGGTCCCCGAACCCGGAATCATTCCCATGGCCGTCGCTTCGGCGACCAAACGAGCCGGATCACGAAGAGCCGACCGCTCGAGGCGCAGAGCGTCGAAACGATCACGTTCGGCTTGAATTTGGGCGTTGATCTTGTCGATCTTCATTTGCGTTTCGGCGATCCGGGTTTGGAACGCCACGACGAGGAACATCGCCGCGATCGCCAGCACGGCGACCGACGACGCCAGGATGATGGTTCGACGCATCCCGGTCGTCGCGTCGCGGCGGGTGACAACGCGAGCGACCGGGGACTTTGCGGCACGCCGACCTTCGGCGGTGCGCGGCTTGACCGTCTTCGGCGTCGCGGGACGCGTCTGAGGACGGGCGGTGGACGGGCGAGAACGCGGAATGGTGGCAACGGCCTTGGCCATCAGATGACCTCCACCACACGAAGACGCGCCGACGCGCTGCGCGGATTGCTCTCGACCTCGATGTCGGACGGGGTGGATGTCGTGCGCACCAGTCGCACCGTGCTCACGGCCCCACAACCACACGGCAGTTGACGAGGACAGGTGCATCCACCCGTGCTGTGAAAGCGAAAACGCTCCTTCACGATGCGGTCCTCCCCCGAGTGATACGAGAGAACAGCCACTCGACCTCCGCGAACGGTTCGCCCGATGACGCGGTCGAGGGTCGTCGGGAGAATCTCCAACTCGTTGTTCACGGCGATTCGAAGAGCCTGGAAGGTCCGCTTGGCCGGGTGGCCTCCGCGACGCCGCGCCGGTGCGGGAATGGCGGCCGCGACGATGTCGGCCAGCGCGACGGTGTCGTGAATGGGGCGAGCGGCAACGATCGCACGCGCGATCCGACCGGCGAATCGTTCGTCGGAGTAATCGCGCAGAATCCGCGCCAACGTCGATTCGTCGGCCTCGTTCACCAGATCGTCGGCAGTGCCCCGATCCATCGGGTTCATTCGCATGTCGAGAGGAGCCGACTGGCGGTACGAGAATCCACGCTCGGGGGCATCGAACTGATGCGACGAAACTCCGAGATCGAACAAGGCGCCCGACAACTCGGAGACTTCGGCGTCGTCGAGGGCACCGTCGATGTCATCGAAACGGCGATGCGAGGTTCGCACCCGATCCGCGTACACGTTCAATCGAGCGCGCGCCGCGGCGAGTGCGTTCGGATCGCGATCGACTCCGAGAATCGAGAGGTGTTCGTGAGCCTCGAGAAGAGCCACCGCATGACCCGCTCCGCCGAGGGTGGCATCCAGAACGAAACCACGAGGGACCGATGCGAAGAGGGCGACGATCTCGTCGCGCATCACCGGAACATGTGCGAACTCGGGGGCCGACATCATGAGTCCGCCCCCGCCACGGCTTCGGTGCCCGCCGACAACATGCGTTCGAAGCGGCCCGGCTCCCAGATTTCGACGCTGTCGAACGCTCCGGACACGACCACCTTCGCGCCCGGAAGTAGTCCGGCGTAACTGCGCAGATTGTCGTCGATCGTGATTCGCCCCTGACCATCTACCGAGACCTCGGTCATGCTCACGGCCAAGGCGCGCAGTTCGCTCATGGTCTTCTCGCCGCGCTTCACGGCCTGCAAGGTTTCCTCGCCGCGCTCGGCCGCCACGGCTGCCGTCACCACGACCACGCATTTGTCTTGGCCGATCACCAAGAAACACCGCGGTTCCAGGCGGTTACGGAAGGTCGGCGGCAACGCAACTCGACCCTTGGGGTCGAGCTGGCGCTCGTAACGACCGACAAAACCTTCCACTGA
>RHCK01000380.1 GCA_010030605.1 Acidimicrobiia bacterium | reverse complement strand
CCGGCGATCGACGAACCAGTGCCGAGCGATCCGGTCGCCACCGAAGTGAGTGCGGCTGAAGCCGAACGGTTGATTGGACTGAGCGAGAGCGCCGCGCTCGACACGGCCAAGGTCAACGGCTGGGAGGCCCGTGTCGTCTCGCGCGACGGAGTCGACCTTGCGGTGACGATGGATTACCGCATGGATCGCGTCAACCTCACCATCGTTGACGACAAAGTGACAGCCTCCACCGTCGGCTGACCATCGCGCCAACACCCGTTCTGGGTACGTGAAGTGACCGATTTCGGTCACTTCACGTACCCAGAACGCCGACGGGAACCGCTGTTCGGGCGGGCGATAACCTGACCTCGCCATGTTCGACAATCTCTCCAACCGTTTCGACGGCATCTTCAAGCGCATTCGTGGCAAAGGTCGCCTCACCGAAGCCGACGTCGATGAGGTCCTGAAGGAGATCCGAACGGCCCTCCTGGAAGCCGACGTCAACGTCGACGTCGTGCGCAACGTCGTGGCGCGCATCCGCGAAGGTGCGGTCGGAATCGAGTCATCCAAGGCTCTCGACCCCAGCCAGCAGGTCATCAAGCTCGTCAATCAGGAACTCACGAGCATTCTCGGTGGCGAGACGCTCAAGATCACCTACGCCAGTCGACCGCCCACCGTCGTTCTGATGGCCGGTTTGCAGGGTTCGGGCAAGACCACCAACTCGGCCAAATTGGCTCGCTGGTTCAAGTCGCAGGGCCGCCATCCGTTGCTGGTGGGCGCCGACCTGCAACGTCCGGCCGCCGTCGAGCAGTTGCGCACGCTCGGTCGTCAGATCGATGTGCCAGTGTTCAGCGAGCCCGGCGACCCGGTGTCCACCGCCACTCGCGGTTTGGCCGAAGCTCGCCGACTGGGCAAAGACGTCCTGATCGTCGACACCGCCGGTCGCCTGGCCATCGACGACGAAATGATGGCGCAGATTCGCCAGATCTCCGACGGGATCGAGCCGAACTACACGTTCCTCGTCATCGATGCCATGACGGGTCAGGACGCGGTGACCGTCGCCGAAGCGTTCCATGCCACGTTGCAGATCGACGGCGTGATCCTGTCGAAGCTCGACGGTGATGCGCGTGGTGGCGCGGCGCTCAGCGTCAAAGAGGTCATCGGTCGGCCGATCGCGTTCGCCAGCACGGGCGAAAAGCTCGACGCCTTCGATCAGTTCCATCCCGACCGCATGGCCAGTCGCATCCTGGGCATGGGCGACGTTCTCACGCTCATCGAGCAGGCCGAGAAAGCTTTCGAGAAAGATCAAGCCGAGGAAGCCGCCGCCAAGTTGCTGGAGGGCGAGTTCACGCTCGACGACTTCCTCGAGCAGATGCAGGCGCTCAAGAAGATGGGTCCCCTCGGTGGTCTGCTCGGGATGATGCCCGGCATGCCCAAGGAGTTGAAGAACGCCAAGATCGGCGACGACGACCTGAAGCCGGTCGAGGCCATCATCCGTTCCATGACCCGCGAGGAGCGACGCAAGCCCGAGATCATCAACGGCAGTCGTCGTCAACGCATCGCCGCCGGAAGCGGTCGATCCATCGCCGAGGTGAACCGTCTCGTGAAGCAGTTCTCCGAGATGCAAAAGATGATGAAGCGCATGGGGGCGGCGGCGCCGGGCAAGAAAGG
>RHCK01000379.1 GCA_010030605.1 Acidimicrobiia bacterium | reverse complement strand
GCCGTTCCAGTTGGCGGTGTGGAAGGTGCTGAGAACCATCCCGTACGGCGAAACGATGAGCTACGCCCAGCAGGCCGCCGTTCTTGGCAACGCGAAGAAGGCCAGGGCGGTCGGTTCGGCGAACGGGCGCAATCCGCTGAGCATCGTGGTTCCGTGTCATCGCGTGATCGGTTCGTCCGGTTCGTTGACCGGATTCGCCGGCGGTACGTCGTCCAAGGAGTTCTTGTTGGATCTCGAACGTCGTTATGCACCACCGCGTCTGTCGGTGCGCACGGCGTCCGAAGACCCTCGATTGGCCGACATGTTCGCCAAAGGTCTCACCGCGGCGAACGGTGAACCGCTCAACATCTTCGGATCTCTCGCTCATCATCCGGACTTGTTGCGCCGTTGGTTGGTGTTCGCTGGACACGTGTTGTCGAAGAACACCATCGCTCCGCGCGAACGCGAGTTGTTGATTCTGCGCACCGGTTGGAACTGTAAGTCACCGTACGAGTGGGGTCAGCACGTGCTGATCGCGCGCCAATGCGGACTCAGCGACGCCGAAATCGAGCGCGTCACCGTGGGGCCGAAAGCGAAGTGGTCGTCGGTCGATCGATTGCTCGTGCTGGCGGCGGACGAACTTCATGAGCGTCAGTCGTTGAGCGACGAAACGTGGCGCGGGTTGTCCGAACATCTGACCACCGAACAGGTGTTGGACGTGATTGCCACCGTGGGCAACTATCACTTGGTGGCCATGTTTCTGAACTCGCTGCGTGTTCGATTGGATGACGGCGTTCCGGACGAACCCCGACTTCGTTGACCCGAACGCGGCCCCGCGTCAGCTGTGACGAGACAGTTTCAGTTCTTGCGACGCGACGCCTGAGCCTGCTCGCGACGACGACGCGCGGCCTCCTGCTCGGCGGCTTTGCGGGCCTTGCGCTGTTCTTTCAGGGCGGCGCGCTCGGCATCGTCCTTGGAATCGACAATGAGAGGGGCGATGGTGACGACCGGTGCCGGGGGAACCTTCCAGGCATCGTCGTGCTTCAGGATGCGCGTGATGATGGGCGACGCGATGGCCTCGCCGGTGACCACGGTGGCCAACATCACCTGCGTCACGTCGAGCCCGTGATTGGCGATGACGCCGGGCAGGACCTCGCGCAAGTTCTCTTCGCTCGGATCGTCGGCATTGGATCCGAGGGCCTCGATGCATTCGTTGAGGCAGGTCTCGGTGAGAACGAGAGTGACGCGCTCGAGGTCGCCATTGATGCGACCCTTGTTGACGGTTTCGCGAATGGCGGCGATCAGATCGGCGGGGGAGGGATCCGAACCCTTCACGCCCGCGATGTGTTGGATCGCATCTTGACCTTCCTCGTCGAGCGCGTCGTAGAGAGCGGTGACCTTCTCGTCGGGGACCAAGCGAAAAGCCCGATCGAGAACGGACAGGGCGGCGAGACGATTCTTGACCTGATTCACAATTCGGAGAGGCTACCGCTCGCGAGTGCGTCAGAATGGTGCCATGAGCACTGACAACGGACTCAAAGCCCGTATCCAAGCCGACATCGCCGAAGCAGTTCGTTCCGGGGACGAGTTGTTGAAGTCGACGTTGCGCATGGCTCTGGCCGCCATCATGAATGCCGAGGTGGCCGGAAGCGAGGCCGTTGTGTTGTCCGA
>RHCK01000378.1 GCA_010030605.1 Acidimicrobiia bacterium | reverse complement strand
CGCCATCTCGGTCGCGTCGAACTCGACCAATCCGGCGAACGGAGTGGACGGAGCGAAGGATCGGTAGTGGAGCGCGTCGATGTCTCCGTCGGGCCGCACGACCGCCGACCGCAGTCCGCTGGTGCCGACATCGATGACGAGAATCGAACCGCTCATGAGTCGAGTCTGTCAGGTCACCGACGACCGGTCGGACGTGCGCCTCGCTTGCGCATCGAGGATCCGAGGAACCCGCCGAGCACTCCCATCGACAGTGTGACGGTTAGCGTGAAGAGCACTCCTGTCCAACGAACGTCTCCGCCGCGCGCCAACTTCACGACGATGAGCACCGCTTGAGGAGCGATGTAGGTGGCGGCGGCCGTGACGATGCCATGAGAGAGCGGAGTTCCGCGCTCCTGATGCCATGCGGCCACGCCGGCTCCCAACAGGAAACCCACCGCCGCACCGAGTGAGAGAAGGATCACCAACGTGGCTTTGCCGCCTTCGGGTGTGGAATCTCCGGCGAGAATTCGCGCGGCGACGGAAAAGGGCACGGCGAAAACGAGCGCGACCGAGGCACCGGCACGAATCGCGGCTCGATCCCAGCGACTTTCATTGGGTCCCGAAGAAATCGATGTGTTCGAGGTGTTCACGGCCAGTTCGCGTTCTCCCATGTGCTCGGTATCGGCAATCCCATCTTGCCGGGATTGAGGATCCCGTTGGGGTCGAGGGCGGTCTTCATTGCTCGAAGAACCGTGAACCCCGAACCGAGAGCCTCACGCACGAAGCGCGCGCGATTGAGTCCAACCCCATGGTGGTGGCTGAGGTTGCCACCATGCGCGAGCACTGCGCGCGTGCCGGCGTCCCACAAGGCCGTGTACGTGGACTCCACCTCCTCGGCTGGCGGATTGGCCGCGAAGGTGAAATACAAACACGCTCCGTCCAAGTAGCTGTGCGACAAGTGGCAGGTTGCCGTTCTGGCATGGGGTACCGCGAGCATTGCCGCGCGCGTCGCATCGAAGATCTCGGCGAGTCGAGCCCATGGTGCGGCGATCTCCATGGTGTCCACCACGAAGCCTTTGCGCGTGAGAGCTTGCAGGGCGGAGGTGTCGTTGCGATGGTGCATCCACTTCTCCACCAACTCGACGTCACGAGGAGCACAGCCCGGGGTGGACATGCATTCCTCGTCGACGATGTGCATCGACGCATCCACGCTGGCCGGATCACCTTCGTCGAGCACCAGCAAAACGCACACCTCACCGTCGCCGCCCTGGCCGCGTTTGCTCTCGGGGGCGTCGTACAAACGAAGAACGGCTGGGGTGCCTCCGCGTCGAAGGATGCGTCGGCACGCGTCGAGCCCACTTTCGAAACTGGCGAAGCCAAAGGCGGCGCGTCGTTCGCTCGTGGCCACGGGATGACAACGCAACCACACGCGCGTCACGACTCCGAGGGTGCCCTCGCTGCCAACGAAAATGTGGTTCAAGTCGGGCCCCGCGGCTGCGCGCGGTGCGCCGCCGGTGCGCACGACCGTCCCATCGGCGAGCACCACTTCGAGGCCGATCACCATGTCCTCGATCTTCCCGTAGCGCGTGGAGTACTGGCCCGCGCCGCGGCAGGCGACCCAGCCACCGACGGTGGCGATGTCGAAACTCTGGGGAAAGTGCCCGACGGTGAGTCCG
>RHCK01000377.1 GCA_010030605.1 Acidimicrobiia bacterium | reverse complement strand
CCCTCCTCGTACACCGCACCACCTTGATCGGCGGGGAATTCGATCTTGGTGTCGGAGACTTTCACGCCGTACACGTCGAGGAAGACGCCAAGCTTGGCGTTGCGGCCCGTGGCCTCGGAGGAATACGGGTGCCAGTGAATGACACCGTCGTCGTGACTATGGATACCGGTGCGTCGGAAGCCATCGCTCACCAGCTGCCCAGCGGAGTCGAGTTCTTCCTTGTTGCCCTGCAGATCGGGCAACCATGCGTCGCACGCATAGAAACCGTACGAAGCATGCCAGTGATCTTCGACGGTTGGCGGGACGTTCTGGTTCGGAATCGACGATCGGGAATAGACCACGAGCGCCAGACCCACCACCGAGATTCCGACGATCATGGCGGGGAACAGAGTTCCACCTTGGAAGCGAACTTTGCGCCCTTTGCCCTTTTGTGCGAGACGAGCGACTTTTTTGGCTGACGATGCCTTACCCACGAGTGTTGGAGGCTACCCGTGATCGGACCCGATTACCTTTTCACGGGACAAAGACCGACCAAAAGCTTGTGTCCGGGCTCGGCGTCAGCGGCGAAACTCGCGCACGAGATCCGCATATCTCTCTGCCACCGCCCGCGGAGAGGCCTGTTGTTCCACGTACGCACGAGCTCGTCGACCCATGTCGGCCGAACCCTCCGGATCATCCGTCAATCGACGAATGGCCTCGATGAACTCCGATGGCGAATCGGGACCCACCACGATTCCGCATTCGGCACCATCGACCAAACGAGTCACCTCGGTCCCTGCATCGACCGCCGCGACAATCGGGCGACCGGCAGCCATGATCGAATACGTCTTGGAAGGAACGCTGACACGACCCAATCCACGTCGCAGAGGAACGACGTGCACGTCCCCGGTGGCCAAAACCTCGGCGAGACGTTCCGCGGGTTGAAAATCGCCGAAGACAAGATTCGAAACTCCCCTCGCCTCGACTTCGAGAGTCGTGCGCGCGGAACCATTTCCGTTGATCACGAAGTCGAGGTGAGGAAGCGCGCGCGCCGCCTCCACCAACAACTCGAGCGATTGCGAGTAACCGATGTTGCCGGCATACATCACCACCGGGCGCTCGCCGAGTCCCAACTCCTCGCGATACGACGTCATGCGGGACAGCGGTCGAATGTTCTCGGTGTCGACGAAGTTTGGAATCACCACCACCCGATCACGACGGCGACCGATCTTCGCTCTCACGTTGTCGGCGAGGTCGTCGGACAAGACCGTGATTCGTTTGGACAGCGCGTAGGTCGACTTCTCCAGCAGTCGAGCAAGAACGATCACGAAACGGTTGGTGATGGCACCGGTTTCGATCGCGGCGTCCGGGAAGACATCCTGGATGTTGAAGACCAGCGGCGCCCGTCGCCACAACGCGACGATCCAACCGGTCAGCCCCAGAGTGAGGGGCGGAGACATGGCGATGACCGCATCAATGCGGCCACTGGAGCGGACGCGGATACCCGCGACCGCGGCCGTCGAGGAAAAACCGATGAATCCGAGAGCCCGTCGAAACAGGTTGCGCTTGTCCGAACCCGCGAAAGGATTCAAGCGCGTCACCGAACCCCATTCGGTGGGTCTGGTTCGATCCTTCCAGGTGACTCGTTGCCAGTCCTCCTCGATGCGATGATCGCGGTACCACGGCAAGGTGGTGACGAC
>RHCK01000376.1 GCA_010030605.1 Acidimicrobiia bacterium | reverse complement strand
CCCTCGGGCAGACAGTCGTAACCCAGCTTCAATTGCAGGTTCGGAATGACCGTGGTGAGGTTGGTGTTGCCCGTGCGCTCACCGAGACCGTTCAAGGTGCCCTGCACGTGACGAGCTCCGCTGAGAACGGCGGCCATGCTGTTGGCGACCGCGCAACCCGTGTCGTCGTGACAATGGATGCCAATGATCACATCGTCACCCACGTGACGCTTCACCGATGCAACGATGTCTTGCACCTCATGGGGCAGGCTTCCACCATTGGTGTCGCACAACACCAGATGGCTCGCTCCTTTCACCACGGCGGCCTCGAGTGCGCGCAAGGCGAATTCCTCGTTGCGCTTGAAGCCATCGAAGAAGTGCTCCATGTCGACCAACACTCGGCGACCGTGCCCGTGCAAATACTCAACGGAGTCGGCGATCATCGCGACACCTTCGTCGAGCGTGGTCTGCAGCGCGTTCAAAACGTGATAGTCCCAACTCTTGGCCACGATGCACACCGCACTCGTGCCGGCGTCAACCAGATGGCGAAGCGTCGCATCATCGTCGACCTTGCCTTTCGGACGTCGCGTGGAGCCGAACGCCACGAGCGTGCTCGTCGAGAGCTTCAACTCTTTCGCCGCGCGTGCGAAGAATTCGATGTCCTTCGGGTTCGCGCCGGGCCAGCCACCCTCGATGAAATGCACTCCGAGAAAATCGAGTTGCTCGGCGATGCGCAGCTTGTCTTCCACCGTCGCCGAAACGCCCTCCACCTGCAGACCGTCGCGCAGTGTGGTGTCGAAAACTTCGATCATGTTGCTCATGTTGGTTCCGTCACTTCTTCGTCGTGTTGTGTGTCGTGTTACGAGGTGCCGTGATTCATTCCCGAGAAACAGAAAAGCCGCCCTGAGGCGGCTGACTGCGCACGAGAACGAACCCGTGCGCTACCGAATAATGATGATCGACGCAACAGCGGTCGCGATGCGGGGTGCGGTCACGGCGTTCATCGCTTGTCAGTCAACCGGTTCCGGCTCGTGGCGTCAACGTGGACCGGGGTCACGATGCCATTTTCTGTGGACATCCGTGTGGATGAACGGTGAACAACCCCGCGGAACTTGTGCACAAGTCGGAAAGTCGGTGGATAACCCTGTGAGTAGAAAAATACCCCTTGACCTGCGGAAATGTGCATGGCAAAGTTCCCCCACCACGGCGATGACCACGCGAGTCTCACCGCTGAACGAACTGGGGAAACTCGGAACGGTCAGCGCGACCCGATGAGTCGTCGTCACGGGAGAGGATCCACTCCAATCCGACGGGAAACCGACGGGGAGGTCCGGAGCCGGCGACAGGGCAACCATGCGTCGGGGCCGGAAATGGCAATTCGCCCGCCGGGGGCAACTCCGACGGGCGAATCAAGTGAGCGAACGAAGGGTAACAACCAGAGATCGCGTACTGGTGGATTCTCGAACGGGAGACGCCCCGAGCGGAGCGCTGGGAAACCGGCAGCACCCTCGGGGCTCTCTTGCGTTTGCGATCGAGTGCGACAACGCACGGACGAACGAACAACGCATCTCGGTAAGGTGCGCGCATGAGCGATCCCAAGCGAGACCTCTCCCCCGGTATGCGCGAGCAGTTGGAGCTCGGATACGTCTTCGGCGGACTCTCCACGTTCGGTCAACGTCCGTTTCTTCCCGATCCCGAGAT
>RHCK01000375.1 GCA_010030605.1 Acidimicrobiia bacterium | reverse complement strand
CGATGGGCGAGAAGTAACCACCGGCGCCGGCGTGCACCGGCATTCCGAACGGAATCGGAACGCTGAGTGCCCACATGGCGTTGCCGTCGCTCTGCTTTTCGAATCCGATGGTGAGAACCGTTCCGTGAATCCCGGCCATCACGTGTTGGGCCGCGACGATCGCCGTCGATCCGCCCACCGAACCAGCGGTGTGAACGCGGAACACCGGCTTGCCGTGCGCCGCCAATGCATCGGCGAGCCACAGCTCGGGCATGGCCACGCCTTCGAGCGGGTCCGGGGCCTTACCGATGACGATGGCGTCCACGTCATCGATGCCGATTCCGGCGTCGGCCAATGCACGATCGACCGCTTCACGAACGAGGCCGGCGATGGAAACATCGGCACGACACGACGCATGCTTCGTCTGTCCGACGCCGACTACTGCACAGAGATCGGCCATCTCACTCACCCTCCATCACGCACACCAGGTTTTGCTGCAACATTGGACCGCTCGTGCAGTGCGCCAGCACGCGGTCGGCGGACCCAGAGAAGACGCTCTCGGCCGCTTCGGCGAAACGCGCGAGGCCCGCGGCCATTGCCGGGTTCGACACCAACGCACCACCGCTGGGGTTGATGTGCGTTCCTTCGCCGAGGTTCATCGCTCGCCGCAACAAGATTTCCTGATGCGTGTACGGAGCGTGCAATTCGGCGATGTCGATGCGATCGTTACCGACGCCGGCGGTGGCGGCGGCGATGGCGGCCGAGGAACTTTCGATGAGCGAACGAGCGCCCAGACGCTGGGTGTCGATGCGATGGTCGATGCCACGAATCCAGGCCGGTCGCTCGGTCAAGCGACGAGCAACGTCGCCGGCGGCCATGATGATCGCGTTCGCACCGTCGACGGGGACGCCGCAATCGTGGGCTCGCAACGGCGCCGTGGTGTACGGACGATCGAGCAACTGCGCGGCGGTGACGTTCTCTTTGGCGTAGGCGACCGGGTTGTTCATCGCGTCGCGATAACTGCGGGCCGCGACCTCGGCCATGTCGGCTTCGCTCATGATTCCCGCGTCGAGACAGGCCCGAGCCTGCAACGCCGCCAATGAGTCGAAGCCCGGCCACAACGGCGTGACCATGTACGGGTCGGCCTGCAGATTCAGAATTCGGTCGATGGGACCAGAAGTGGTCTTGCCGTTCGAGAAGACCAACGCGACGTCGCACTCTCCGGTCTGGATCTTCACCCACGCTTCGTACAGCGCGAGGGCGCCGTCACCTTCGACGTGGCTCTCGATGATGGGCGGCCACGCACCAATGGCGTCCACGGCGGCCACGAAACTGAACGGCTGTCCGCTCATGTAGTCGCAACTACCGTGACACCAAAAGCCGATCTCCCGTCGTTCGATTCCGACTTTGGCAATGACTTCGTTGATGACCGGCAGGATGAGTTCGACCGACGTCAAAATTGTTCCGACTTCGTTGGGGCGTTGCGCCGTGCCAACGATCGCCACGTCTCGACGCGCCATCAGCTTGCTCCCGCTTCGGCGCCCATGTCGCGATCGGGTTCACCGGTCGGGCGGAAGTGAGCGATGTTCTCCAGGGTCGGACCCCATTCACTGCGGTCCTTCCACACCGGCTCGACGCGCATACCAATGCGAACGTCGGACGCTTCGCACTCTTGAATGAGGTGTTGCATCGAGATGTCGGC
>RHCK01000374.1 GCA_010030605.1 Acidimicrobiia bacterium | reverse complement strand
CTGGTGGGCGGGTTCGGAACCCGTTTGCGCCCGTTGACCTTCACCACCCCGAAGCCCATGCTTCCCGTCGGTCATCGACCGATCGTCGAGAATCTCGTTCGCATGTTGTCGGCCGCCGGAGTCGATGAAGTCGTGCTCGGGTTGGGGTTCAAGCCCGAGCCGTTCATGGAGGCCTTCCCCGACGGCACGTGCGCTGGCGTGCGTCTTCACTACGCGGTTGAGCCCGAGCCTCTCGACACCGCGGGGGCCATCAAGTTCGCCGCATCGCACGCCGGTATCGACGATACGTTCGTCGTCGTCAATGGCGACGTGCTCACCGATCTCGACGTGTCGGCTCTGATCGCTTTCCACCGGTCGTCCGGCGCGGAGGCGACCATTCATCTCACACCGGTCGATGATCCGTCGGCGTACGGAGTCGTGGCCATGGCTGCCGATGGTCGCGTCGAGCGTTTCGTCGAAAAGCCTGCTCCCGGCACCGCACCGAGCAATCTGATCAACGCGGGAACCTACGTTCTCGAAGCATCCGTTCTCGATCGGATCGAGTCGGGGCGCAAGGTGTCGATCGAACGCGAGACGTTTCCGGCGATCGTCGCCGATGGGCGCCTCTTCGCCATGGCCACCGACGACTATTGGATCGACACTGGTCGTCCGGAGCCGTACTTGCGAGCGAATCTCGACATGATCGACGGTGTTCGGCGGACACTGCGCGCGGTGCCGGTCGAGGATGGAGCCGTCGTGGACACATCTTCCACCGTTCGACACAGTTTGGTGTCGGGACCCGCAACGATCGGGGCGAATTCGATCGTCGAGGATTCGGTCGTGCTCGGCTCGGCCATGATCGGTGACAACGTTCGTGTTCGACGATCCATCGTCATGGGTCGGATCGAGTCGGGGGCGCATGTCATTGACTCCGTGATCGGATTGCATGGCGTTGTGGGGTCCGGTATCGAACTTTCTGGCGCGTTCGTTCCCGATCCGTCCTCGGTCTGAGATCGATGCCCGCCGACCGCAAGACCGCTCGTCCGGCGTCGGTGATGATCGTCGGCGGTGCCGGATTCGTGGGGTCGCATCTGACGGAGCGACTTTTGGCCGATGGTGTGCGCGTCGAAGTCGTCGACGACTTGTCGTCCGGATCCTTGACGAATCTCGCGATTGCTCGTGAGAGAGCCGAAGACGGCACCTTGCGAATCGACACCGCTGACGCGCGAATACCCGAGTTCGTGGATCTGGTGAAACGACGTCGCCCGGATGTCGTCGTGCTGTGCGCCGCTTTCATCGGCGATCAGGACGACTCGGTCGATGCCACCCGATCGTTCGCTCTCGTCACATCGGTGCTCGAAGCATGTCGCAACGCGGGCATTTCGAAAATCGTCGTCACCATTCCCGGGGCACTCCTCTACGGCGAGGTCCCGGCGCGAGATCTTCCGGTGAAGGAGGATCGTCCGCATCAGCCGGTTGGTGTTCTGGGTGTGGCCGCCGAGGCGGCATTGGGACTTCTCGAGTTGTATCGACGCGACCATTCGCTGGACTACACGGCTTTGGCGCTGTCGACGGTGTACGGACCGCGTCAACGGCACGGGATCGTTGCCGACTTCGCCCGCGCCAAGCGCTCCGGGTCGTCGCCGACGGTCTTTGGTGACGGAAAGCAAACCAGTGACGTCCTGTTCGTCGATGACGCCGT
>RHCK01000373.1 GCA_010030605.1 Acidimicrobiia bacterium | reverse complement strand
GCGGACTACTTCCCCAACGGCTACATCAGTTCCACATCGATCAACGGAGCGGACGATTATTCCGAAGTCATCATGGACTTCGTCGACGCCGACACGATCGATGGTGTGGCACTGTGCGAGGTCATCGCCGAAGGAATCGGGTTGTCGACGGCCGACACCGCGGTGCGCATCGTGGTTCAGGAAGACGCGGTCGACATCGCGGTTCGCGAAGTCGACAGCGAGTGCGCGGCGGTGTGATCCGCCACGAACTCAGGAACCGGTGAGTTCCTTCTTCAGTTCTCGCTTCAAGAACTTGCCATTCGCATTGCGCGGAATGGGCTCGTTGCGGAACCAGATTTTGGTGGGGATCTTGTGCTTGGCCAGACTCGCGGCCAGGAACTGACGTAGCTCGTCCTCGGTCAAGGATGCACCCGGCCGCAGCACCAGCACCGCCGCCACCTCTTCGCCCAAGCGTTCTTCGGGGATTCCGAACACACATGCTTCGGCGATGGCGTCGTGGTGGTAGATCGCCGTCTCGACCTCGCTGCAATACACGTTCTCGCCACCGCGGATGACCATGTCCTTGGCGCGGTCGACGATGTAGATGAATCCGTCCTCGTCGATGCGAGCGATGTCACCGGTGTTCAACCAGCCGTCCTTGATGGTGTCGGCGGTCGCCTCGGGGCGATTGAGATAGCCCTTGATGGTGACCGAACCGCGCACGCACAGAACACCGACGGTGTTCGGGCCTGCCGGCAGATCACGACCTTCTTCGTCGACCAACTTGGTTTCCAACGTGGGCACCGCGGGACCGCACGATTCGGGCTTGGCCACGAACCAGCGTGACGAGTTCGCCGTGATGATGCCGTGCGTCTCGGTCATGCCGTATCCGGTGGAGGGCTGGCCGTTCTTCAACGCACCCGCGATCTTGTGCACCAGGTCGGGCTGCAGGGCCGCCCCGCCACCACCGAGCCCGGCCAGCGACGACGTGTCGCGCTTGCTCCAATCGGGATGCATCAACATCTCGCGACTCATGGTGGGAACACCCGAGAAGTTGGTGACCTTCTCACGCTCGATCAGTTCGAGCGCTCGACCCGGATCCCACTTGTACATCAACACGACCTTGCCGCCCGTGAGGGTGGCCGGATGCAGGATGCAGTTGCACGCGGTGACATGGAACAGCGGTGTCGGTGCCATGAACGAAGCGGGCAACGCCGGGGGTGCCGGCGGCGGAGGCGGAACATCTCCGGCGGCGATGGCCTTCTGTTCGGACATGGCCACTGCGGTGGTCATGGCGGCGATGTTCAGGATGTTGTGCACCGATCCGCGATTTGTCAACTGTGCACCCTTGGGGAACCCGGTGGTGCCGGAGGTGTAGAAGATCGTGGCATCGTCGTCGGGATCGATGGACACCGCGGGCAGCGAACCCGGATCGGCCGACGCCATGACCGAGGCCCACGTGGCTCCCTCGCCGGGAATCGCACGATCGGTGCGCACCGCGATGATGTGCATCGGACGTTGACTCGGCATCTGCAACAGACGCTCCAATCGTTCGTCATCGGCGATGAGCACGCGCGGCTCGCTGTCGTTCAGCGCGTACTCCATCTCCGGCGGAGTCCACCACGCGTTCATTCCCACGACGGCGGCGCCAACGGACACACCTGCCCAGTAGCCGACGACCCATTCGGGATAGTTGCGCATGGCGATGGCCAC
>RHCK01000372.1 GCA_010030605.1 Acidimicrobiia bacterium | reverse complement strand
TTCATGCCCCGCACGAACGATGCATGGCCGTACTGCGGCACGAAGTTCGCATCCGCGAACGCCAGGTTGTTCATGCGTTCGAATATCTCGGTGTAGATGATGCGCAACTCGAGGCGGGCCAGGCTGGCGCCCAAACACAGGTGTGGTCCCCATCCGAACGAGATGTGCGGATTCTGATCTCGCGTCACGTCGAACTCGTCGGGTCGGTCGAAGAAGTCCTCGTCGCGATTGGCCGCGGTGTAGTGCATCAACACCTGCGAACCCGCGGGGATGGTGACTCCGCGGACTTCGACGTCGCGGGTCGTCACGCGCACCATGTTCACGATGGGCGTCACCCAACGAACGGCTTCTTCGATGGCACGTTCGAGGTCTGCGGGTGAACGACGGGCGATGGCCATCTGATCGGGACGGCGAATCATGGCCTCCAGACCGCCGGCGATCACGTTGCGCGTGGTCTCGTTGCCACCGACCAACAACAGCAACGCGTTGCCGATGACGTGAGCGTCGTCCATCACGGTGCCGTCATCGAGAGGCGTCATGAACTTGCTGATGAGGTCGTCACCGAGTTTTCCACGGCGCTCCTCCATGACCTGCGTGGTGTAGGTGTAGAACTCGACGGCCGCGTTGATGACGTCATCGGTGACGTACTTTGGATTGTCGGCGCCGGTGATCATGACGTCTGAGAGGTGCTGCAACCAGTCGTACTTCGAGGGATCGGCACCCAACATCTCACCGATGAGCGTCATGGGGAGGGGCTTGGCGATGTCGGCCACGATGTCGCACGAACCATTGTGAATCACCGCATCCACCAACTGCTTCGCCACCTCCTTCACATGAGTCTCATAGGCGCTCATCTGTCGCGGACCAAAACCGCGAGCCACACTGCGCCGTTGGTCCGCGTGCGCCGGATCGTCGCTGTCGATCATCGATGGCTGGGCCTGGCCATTGGGTCGCGAACCGATCGCCCCACTCGAGAACAACGTCGGCTGACGTTCGGCCCATCGGATGTCTTCGATCTTGGTGAGAGCCCACACGCCATTGACGTCGCGGTACACCGGTTCGTTGTTGCGGATCCATGCCAACGTCGGGTACGGATCACCCTGGTACATGTCGCGATCGAGAATGTCCACTCGCATTTACGTCCCCCGTCGTGGCTCGGCGATGTTCCGACTGTAATTGGCGCACCCGGCTCGCGACCATCGGCCGGAAGGCCATGAACAGCGGTTCGACATGGTGGGTCGCGAATCGATCCGACAGAATGAGGCCGTGCGCAAACTCCCCGCGATCCTGATCACATCCACCCTCGTCGTCCTCACCGCTTGCTCGAACCGCGGGGAGGACACGACTCCGAACACCTCCGCTTCCACCGAGGCACCATCGGATTCGACCGCCCCGTCCACCGATGCTCCGGCCCCCGAGGCCATCACGTTCGGTGACGTTGAATCGCCGTGTGGCCCCGCACCCGACGGAGTCACCCCCACGGTGGCCGACGGTGAAGGTGGCGGAGCCACCGACGTCATCAAGATCGCCGCCGCGTCCGACAAGGGCAACGTGGCGGTGCCGGGGTTGAACGCCGAGTTGTACGACGCCACGGTGGCCTTCGCCGGTTGGTGCAACGAGCAAGGTGGTATCGCCGGACTGCCCCTGGAAGTCATCGATGCCGATGCCAAGTTGTTCGAAGTGCCCGCACAAATGGAGAACGTCTGCTCG
>RHCK01000371.1 GCA_010030605.1 Acidimicrobiia bacterium | reverse complement strand
GCATGCGAGGAATGAACATCGTGTGCGACGACTCGGCGAACGACGAGCAAATTCATCCCTTGGTCACCATGCATCCGGAGACGGGACGAACGGTCTTGTTCTTCAACCGTGCCTACGTTCGCGACATCGCCGACATGGAGTCGGGCGAGGCGGCCGACCTACTCGACTTCTTGCACCAACACACGACCGACGTTCGCTTCCAGTACCGACATCGCTGGCGGTCCGGCGACGTGGTGATCTGGGACAATCGTTCCACCCAGCATTTCGCGATCAACGACTACGCCGGATTCCGACGCGAATTGCATCGGACGACGATCAAGGGCACGGTGCCGTCATCGTGAAGGAACGATGCGGGTGGTGCGAGAGCTCACCAACCATGCGCGAGTATCACGACACCGAGTGGGGTTTCCCCACGGCCGACGACCGTCGACTTTTCGAGAAAATCAATCTCGAAGGGTTCCAAAGTGGCCTCTCGTGGAAGACCGTGCTCGACAAACGTGACGACTTCCGGAGAGTGTTCCACGGATTCGATCCGGAGATCGTCGCTCGCATGAAGGAACGTGACGTGGTGCGATTGCTCGGCGACGCATCCATCATCCGGCATCGGGGCAAGATCGAGAGCACCATCAACAACGCGCGACGATGTTTGGAGTTGATCGAGGAGAAGGGGTCGTTGGCCGCTCACATCTGGGGCTTCGAGCCCCCGCGCCGACCGGTCGCACCGACGGTCGCCGAGGTGTCCACCTTCGTCACCTCGGCCGAATCGGTGGCGTTGTCGAAGGATCTGAAGAAGCGAGGTTGGTCCTTCGTCGGGCCGACGACGATGTACGCGTTCATGCAGTCGATGGGATTGGTGAACGATCACCATGCGGGCTGCTTCGTCCATGAGGCGGCCGAAAAGGCGCGAAAACGGATCCGTATTGGCTGACGACGCCGTCGCGATTTGGGAGAATGTCCCCGATGAGTGACCAGATCGACACCCGGACCGCGTGGCTGAGCCCCGAACTCTTGTCGCAGGTGCGCGCCAACGTGCCGTTGGTCTATGTGGACGCCATCCCGGTGCGCGTCGACAGTCATGGTCGGGTCACCCAGGTGGGGTTGCTGTTGCGGGTGGCCGCCGATGGTTCGATCAGTCGCATGCTGGTGTCGGGTCGGGTGCTGTACGGCGAGCGAGTGCGCGACGCCCTGGTGCGCCACCTCGAGAAGGACCTCGGACCACTGGCACTGCCCCGGGTTCCACCGAATCCGGCGCCGTTCACCATCGCCGAGTACTTCCCCGATCCCGACGTGTCCGGCTTCACCGACCCACGTCATCATGCGGTCAGCCTCGCCTACGTGGTGCCCGTCGACGGTGAATGCACGCCCACCCAAGAGGCGCTCGATCTGGCCTGGTTCAGCCCGGCCGAAGCGGCCAGCGCGCGCATCACCGCCGAAATGACCGGAGGTCAGGATCGGTTGCTGCGTTTGGCACTCGCGCACGTGGGCGAGCTGCCCTGATCAACCCATCCGGCGTTTTCTGACGCGTCGGGTCGGGGCTGCGTCCCGATTCGGGTGGCTCTCGACAGCGGTTTCATCGTCGAGATCGATGCGAATGCCATCCCCGTCGATGTCGCCGGGTTCCCCCGAGGCTTCCCAGACCGAGGGGATCTCTTCTTTCGGACGGCGACCGAGGATCTTGTCGATTCCGAGCATGCCGCTGGCCACCACCGCG
>RHCK01000038.1 GCA_010030605.1 Acidimicrobiia bacterium | reverse complement strand
GCTCGGCGATCAAACGGTCTCGATCCGACAATTCCAGCCCGGCGAGGAATTTCGCCGAATCCCCGATCGACATCTCGCAAACCTCGGAAATATTGCGATCATTAATGGTCACGGCCAGAGTGCTCGGCTTCAACCGCATTCCGGAACACGCCAAACAGGGCACGAGGCGCATGTAGCCCTCGTATTGCTCCCGACTCCAATCGCTCTCGGCGCTTTCGTGGCGACGCTTGATCCACGGGATGACGCCCTCGAAAGTGGTGTTGAACTGGCGTGCTCGACCGTAACGATTCTTGAACTTGACGGTGATGTTCCCGGGCAGGCCGTTGAGCACGATCTTCTGCGATTTGGCCGGCAGCTTGCCCCACGGCTTGTTCATGTCGATTCCGTGATCACCAGCCACCGACTCGAGGATGCGCTGGAAGAAACCGGTCGTCGCACTTCGCCACGGGGCAATGGCACCCTGGCTGAGAGCCAAGTCCGGATCCGGAATGACGAGTTCGGGATCGACCTCGAACGTCGTTCCGAGACCGTCGCACGTCTCGCAGGCCCCGAACGGCGAGTTGAAGGAGAAGTTACGCGGGGCAGGTTCGTCGAATGAAAGTCCGCATGAAGGACACGCCAGATGCTGGCTGAACGTCAAACTTTCGTCCTCGGCACCCTTGTCTCCCACGATCTCGACGGTGGCCACGCCCTCGGCCAGACGCAAGGCCGTCTCGAGGCTGTCGGTAAGGCGACGATCGATGCCGTCCTTGCGAACCAACCGATCGACCACCACATCGATCGTGTGTTGTTCGTAACGAGCCAACTTGGTGTCACGCTTCAGGAATTCGACAATGTCGACAACCTCGCCATCGACCCGAGCCCTCACGAAACCTTGACCGGCGAGATCGTTCAAGAGGGTCTCGTATTCACCCTTGCGCGCGCGCACCACCGGGGCCAGAACCTGGAAACGCGTTCCCTCCGGCAATGTGAGAACTCGATCGACGATCTGCTGCGGAGTTTGGCGAGCCAAGCGAGTTCCGTCCTGCGGGCAATGTTGTTGACCGATACGCGCGTACAAGAGGCGCAAATAGTCGTACACCTCGGTGATGGTGCCCACGGTGGAACGGGGATTGCGACTACCCGACTTTTGGTCGATCGAGATCGCCGGCGACAAACCCTCGATCACGTCCACGTCGGGCTTGTCCATTTGGCCGAGGAACTGACGGGCGTACGCACTGAGAGACTCGACATATCGGCGCTGTCCTTCGGCGTAGATCGTGTCGAAGGCCAAGGATGACTTTCCGCTTCCCGACAAGCCGGTGAAGACAATCATCTTGTCGCGCGGGAGGTCGACGCTGATGTTCTTCAGATTGTGCTCACGGGCACCACGGACGATCAGACGGTCGGACATGATCGGAGACTAGTGAGCATCCGCGATCGGCTCTCAACCGGCATCGCGCATCTCGCGTCGTAGTTCGTTGATTTCGTCACGCAGGCGCGCCGCGTATTCGAACTTCAATTCGGCCGCGGCTTCGTGCATCTCTTCTTCGAGCGTTTGCACCAATCGCGCCAACTCCTGCTGCGGGAGGGTGCGCAACTCTCGCTGAACCTTGTCGCGCTCCTTTTGACGCCGACGATCCTTGCCGGGTACCGGCGCCGAAAGATCGCCATCGGGCCGGAGCATGGACAAGATGTCACCCACCGCTTTGCGGATCGTTTGCGGATTGATTCCGTGCTCCTTGTTGTACGCCAATTGCAGACCGCGTCGACGATTCGTCTCGCTGATCGCCCGCTGCATCGACGGGGTGACCTGATCGGCGTACATCACGACCTGGCCGTCGACGTTTCGCGCCGCGCGTCCGATCATCTGGATCAACGAGGTTTCGCTGCGCAGGAAACCCTCCTTATCCGCATCGAGAATCGCCACCAAACTGACTTCGGGAAGGTCGAGACCCTCGCGCAACAGGTTGATACCCACCAGAACATCGAACTCACCGAGACGCAGCGAACGAATGATCTCGATCCGTTGGATGGTGTCGATGTTGCTGTGCAGGTACCGCACCCGCATCCCCTGTTCGAGCAAGTACTCCGTGAGATCCTCGGCCATCTTCTTGGTGAGTGTGGTCACGAGCACTCGATCTCCCATGGTCACCCGCGTCGTCACCTGTTCCATCAAGTCGTCGATTTGACCCTTCGTCGGCCGAATGATCACCTCCGGATCGACGAGACCGGTCGGTCTGACGATCTGTTCGACCACCTTCTGTGATTCCTTCAATTCGTACGGACTGGGAGTCGCGGACAGAAAGACGCATTGATTCACCCGCTCCATCACCTCCTCGAATCGCAGCGGACGATTGTCGCGCGCACTCGGAAGACGGAATCCGTGTTCGACGAGAATGTCCTTGCGGCTGCGATCGCCGGCGAATTGTCCATGGAGCTGGGGCACCGCGACATGGCTTTCGTCGATGACCAGCAGGTAGTCCTTCGGGAAATAGTCGAGAAGCGTGAAGGGAGGTTCACCCGGGCTGCGACCGTCGATGTGCATCGAGTAGTTCTCGATGCCGTTGCAGTAGCCGACCTCTTGCATCATTTCGAGATCGTGCTGCGTCCGCATCTGCAGACGTTGAGCTTCGAGCAATTTGCCCTCGGCTTTGAATTGAGCCAACCGCTCCTGCAACTCGGCCTCGATTCCGACCATCGCCCGACGCATTCGTTCCTCACCGGTGACGTAGTGCGTCGCCGGAAACACGACGGTCGTACTCAGCTCACGGAGCGTTTCACCGGTCAGCGGATCGATCATGGTGAGGCGATCGACGGTGTCACCGAACATCTCGACACGTAGGACGGTTTCTTCGTACGCCGGATGGATCTCGATGGTGTCGCCCCGAACTCGGAAATTTCCTCGACCGAGGCTCATGTCGTTGCGGTCGTACTGCAGATCGACGAGCCGGCGAAGAACGCTGCGCATGTCGTAGTCGACACCGACGTGCAACTCGAGCAATTGACCGCGATATTCGTCGGGGTCCCCCATTCCGTAGATGCACGACACCGATGCCACGACGATGGTGTCGCGACGAGTCAGCAAGGCCGCGGTGGCCGAATGCCGAAGACGATCGATGTCGTCGTTGATGGACGAGTCTTTCTCGATGTAGGTGTCGCTCGATGCGATGTAGGCCTCCGGCTGGTAATAGTCGTAGTAACTCACGAAGTACTCGACACGATTGTCCGGAAAGAACTCCTTCATTTCTTGAGCGAGCTGGGCGGCCAGGCTCTTGTTCGGGGCGAGAATCAGGGTCGGTCGTTGGGTCCGTTCGATGGTCCAGGCGATGGTGGCGCTCTTGCCGGACCCGGTGATGCCGAGCAAGGTCTGATATCTCAGACCCGACTCGATCCCGTCGGACAACTCCGCGATGGCTTTGGGCTGATCCCCCGCGGGCGAATAGTCGGCGACCACCCGGAACTCGACGGGGTTCGACGATCGAGGATCGGACGAATGCTGATCGACGGACACCACGCGAGGTTATCCCATCGTCGTCGCGCGAAACGAACAGGTGTTCTACGAACTTTGCTTCTCTCCCCCATTGGGCTTCGGGGTGATGGGCTCGTAATCCGCGGGGAGTTGATCGAGGCCGGTGAGCCATTCCCAGAGACGATCGATCTGCGGAGAAAGGTCGTCGGGAGTTCCGCTGTTGTCGACGACGAAATCGGCTCCGGCCAAACGCTCCTCACGAGTCGCTTGTCGCGCGATGCGCGCTCGCGCGTCCGCCTCGTCGAAGCCTCGGTGAGCAACCAAACGCCGAATCTGCGTTTCCACGGGCACATCAACGACGATTCGACCTTGAAGGCCCTCGCGCGGGTTCTCGGTCAGGAGCGGAATGTCGAGGATCACCACGTGATCCGTCGTTCGTTGTTCGATCAACCGACGATTCATCTCCCGCCCGACGGCCGGATGAACGATGGCGTTCAGCGCCTTCAAGGCTTCAGGATCGGTGAA
This sequence comes from Acidimicrobiia bacterium, assembly GCA_010030605.1. Lineage (GTDB taxonomy): Bacteria > Actinomycetota > Acidimicrobiia > Acidimicrobiales > Ilumatobacteraceae > Casp-actino8. Next base: position 5,541 of record RHCK01000038.1, on the reverse strand, counting down.
CACGATGTTGGCGAGAGCCTGACGTTCGAGGGATCCGTCGGCGGCCAGAATTTCCGCTCCGAAACGATCGGCCAACTCCTTCACGACCGGCGAGCCCGGAAGTTGCACCTCGCGGGTGATCGCATCGGCGTCGATGATGACCGCGCCACGTTCGGCCAGCAATGCCGACACCGTCGACTTCCCCGAGCCGATGCCACCGGTCAGTCCCACAAGGATCATGCCGACACGCTACGCCAGAGCCCGACCGGTACTCTGCCCCTGTGCCCGATCGTCGTCGACGCCGATCCCCGAATCATCCTTCGATGCATCCGGTCCCGAGCCAGGACGAAACGGGTGAAATGTCGTGGCCGTTGGTCGAGCGGCGATCGGCGACGCGCCTTGCTCTCGATGCCGACCGCCGCCAGGTCGGCGATTCGGAAAGGTTCACCGACCTGACGAGAGCCAACGAATTGCTTCTTTCGTTGCAGAAGATGGCGGTCACGCTTTCGTCCTCGTTGGACGTGGATGAAGTCGTACGGCGAGGTGTCGAGCAGGCCCGAAGCGTGGTTCGCGCCGATGCCGTCATCGTCCTTCTCCTCGATCCCGACACGTCTTCCTGGATCGTCATGGCCGGACCATCCGAGATCCTGCGCGATCCGTCGTTGGTGCCGAATCCCGACATTCTTCGCTGCACCGAATCCGCCCGACCCGTCGTCCTCGAGGACCACTTGCTGTGGTCCGCGGCGAGCCATGGCGTCTACCAAGCGTTGAAAGCACGCGGGACCGTGATGGGTTTGATCGGCGCGGAGTGGACCGGCGATCGTCGGCCGACGACCGCCGAACGCGAAGCGATCGTTGGTGTCGCCGACGCGATCGCTTTGGCATTGGACAACGCCCGAATCTTCGCCTCGTTGGCCGACCGCGCGGCAACGGATGAACGAACTCGAGTGGCACGGGAGTTGCACGATCGCATGTCGTCCTCGCTGGCCGCCATTGGATTCGATCTCGATCGAATCGCTCGCCACACCGACGGAGACACGCGCGAGTCGATTCTGGAAGTTCGTCGTTCTCTCGGTGACACCATCGACGAAGTTCGATCCTTGTTGGACGAGCTTCGCGACTCCGGCCGAACAGCGGCCTTCGATCGTGAATCAATATCCGCCCTCGCACTCGCCGTCCACGAGAGATCCGGAATCTCCGTCACTTGTGAAGTTTCGGAGGCTGCCATGTCGGCAATCCCAGAGCACATGGCCGAAGAGTTGATGCTCGTGACGCGCGAGGCACTCTTCAACGCCGAGCGGCATTCTTCGGCGAGAAACATTCGAATTCGGTTCGAGACGGCCGGCAACGACCTTCTGCTTTCCATCGCCGATGACGGAATCGGTGTCGGCAGTGCGCCTCCCGGTCACGGCATCAGTGGCATGCGAGAACGCACCGAATGGATTGGGGCCACCCTCGACATCCAATCGAGTCCTCACGGCACGACGGTGTCCGTTCGCATCCCGAGGAATCCGGAAACATGAGTGGCACCGTTCTCCTCGTCGATGATCACACCCTGATTCGTCAAGCGTTGCGTCGAAACCTCGAAGAGTTCGGATTCACGGTGGTGGCCGAGGCAGCCGATGGCCCGAGTGCAGTGGCCGCGTCGCTCCGATACGGACCCGATCTCATTCTGATGGACGTCTCGATGCCCGGCGGTGATGGCATCACCGCGACCAAGTCCATCATGCGGGCCGATGCTCGTCGTCGAATCATCGTTCTGTCGATGCATTCCGACTCGCGCACCGTGCGAGAGGCGATCACCGCCGGTGCGGTCGGTTATCTGCCGAAGTCATCGACGATCGACGACGTGGTGAACCTCATGAAACAGATTCTGTCGGGCGACGTTTCATTGTCGCCGGAGGTCGCCAGGGCGATGATTGACGATGTCGAAGCGTTACCCGCTCATGACCTCTCCGACCGCGAACTGGAAGTCCTGCGCGAAGTGTCCCACGGATGTTCGACGACGGAAGTCGCTCAACGACTCTTCATCAGCCAAAAAACCGTGAAGAATCATCTGGCGGCGATCTATGCCAAGTTGGACGCCCGCGATCGAACCGAAGCGGTGATCAAAGCCGTCAAACGCGGCGTCATCGACCTCTCCGAGGACGTCGACTGAATCAGGCTTCGGGTGCCGGCTCGGCGGCGCCTTCGCCACCCTCGCCGTAGTACTCGGCCCACGTGGCCTCGCGCGACGCGTCATCGGCGCCCGCGGTCCAGTTGCCGTGCTCGTCGACCTCGAAGTGCTTGCGGTACTCCTCGGCCAACTCGCCACCCTCGGCGGCCTGCTTGATCGACAAGCTGATGCGACGGCGCGCCAAATCGAGATCGATGATCTTGACCCACAGTTCCTCACCGGGGGCGACAACTTGCTCGGGAGCCTCGACGTGCTGGGTGCTCATCTCGCTGATGTGCACCAGACCTTCGATGCCTTCTCCGACCTGGACGAAACCACCGAACGGCACCAACTTCGTGACGCGTCCGTACACCAGCTGACCGACCTCGTGACCCGAGGCGAACACTTCCCACGGATCCTTCTGGGTCTGCTTGCGCGACAGGCTGATGCGCTCGCGCTCGTAGTCGATGTCGAGAACCTTGACCGTGACCTGGTCACCGATCTTGACCTCCGAACCCGGATGGTCGACATGGTTCCACGACAACTCGCTCACGTGGATGAGACCATCCATGCCACCGAGATCGACGAACGCACCGAAAGCCACCACGCTCGACACGACACCGTCGCGCACATCGCCGACCTTGAGGTTCGTGAGGAAGCCGTCGCGGGCCTCCTTCTGGGTCTCCTCGAGGTACGCGCGGCGCGACAGGACGACGTTGTTACGGTTCTTGTCGAGTTCGATGATCTTGGTCTGCAGAACCTTGCCCACGTACGGCTGCAGGTCGCGCACGCGACGCAGTTCGACGAGAGACGCCGGGAGGAATCCGCGCAGGCCGATGTCGACGATGAGACCGCCCTTGACGACCTCGATCACGAGGCCTTCGACCATCTCTTCGGCTTCCTTCTTCTTCTCGATGGTTCCCCACGCACGCTCATATTGAGCGCGCTTCTTCGAGAGAATCAGTCGACCCTCTTTGTCCTCCATCGTGAGCACGAGGGCTTCCACCTCTTCGCCCAGTTTCACGATCTCGCCCGGATCCACATCGTTGCGAATGCTCAGCTCACGACCGGGAATGACACCCTCGCTCTTGTAGCCGATGTCGACCAGGACCTCGTCCTTGTCGATCTTGACGACGGTGCCACGAACCACTTCGCCATCGGCGAGTTTGGTCATGGTGCCTTCGATGGCATCGGCGAACGTACCAGCCAGGTCGTTCTCGGTGATCTTGCGGGGGGTGTAATTGCCGTCTGCGTCGACCGTTCCCATGGGAGCGAATTCGGACGAGGCGGGGGTCATGGTGTCGGACAAGGGACTGATCGCTTTCGGATACTGAACTAGAGGGACAGGGACTCGCGGTTCTCGCCGCGAACCTCGGGACAACCGAGGCGGGTCAAAGTTACCAGCGTCGCGGGACCATTCCCCCAGCCCCGGACCTCTCACACACGTTCGGCGATCACCAGGAATTCGGGCATATCGACACTGGCCGGTGCGTCGCCATAGGCGCCGGGCTCGACCGAGGAGATACTCCGAACAACCAACCCGGCCGCCGCCAAGAGGAGGCGAAGCTCGCGCGGCGTGTAGCACCCGGTCCAGAGCTTCACGTCGAGACCTTCGCCAGTGGCGTTGCGGACCACCGTGTCCTCCACCGACACCCCGGTGTTGGGGTCGAAAGTGGCCTCGACATGGTGTTTGACCACGAAAAACGCATTGAAGGCCGTGAGCGCGAGACGACCCCCCGAACGCAGACAGGAGGTGATGCCCGACACCACGTCGGCGTCCTGACGATCGTCGAGATTCATCCCGAACGCCCCCTGACACAGGCAGATCGCCGCATCGAATGCGCCATGAAGATGGTTTGCAGTGCCCAGACGCCGCGCGTCGAGCCGTTCGAACGTGGCTCCCGCGGGAGCGTCGATTCCGGCGATTCGGATGAAATCGTCGCTGATGTCCACTCCGTGCACCACAACTCCCCGACGGGCCAGTTCCCGCGCATGGCGACCCGGTCCACACCCGACGTCGATCACCCGCGACCCCGCCCCCAAACCCAGTGACCGCATCAGGTGATCGCACTCCTGCGAGGTGCCCTTGGTGAACGAATACCGCAAGTAGGCGTCGCCCATGTGGCGAGCAAGGGACTCGAACCAGTGATCGTCGGAGTCGCTCATGATCGAGAGGTGTTCATCCCTTGGCTTCGGCCCACGTTCGACCCCACGCGGAATTGACGGCCAACGGAACGTTCAATTCGGTCGCCGTCTCCATGATGCCGAGACACAAGGGACCCGCCACCTCCACTTCGGCTTCGGGAACCTCGACGATGATCTCGTCGTGAACCTGAAGAACGATGCGTGATCGCAGCTTCTGATTTTCCAACGCGTGATCGACGCCAATGAGTGCTTTCTTGAAAATGTCGGCAGCCAGTCCCTGGATGCCGGCGTTCATCGCCTGACGTTCGCCCATCTGTCGCACTCTGAAGTTGCCGCTCTCCAGTTCCGGAATGCGTCGGCGTCGACCGAACAAGGTTTCGGTGTAGCCGCGGGTCTTCGCCTCGGCCACGGTTCGCTCCATGTAGGCCTGCACGTTCGGGAACGCCGCGAAGTAGGCATCGAGGATGGCCGACGCTTCGCCCGTGGGAATTCCGAGACGTTGTCCCAGTCCGTAGGCCTCCATGCCGTAGGCCAATCCGTAGGACACCATCTTGGCTCGCGACCTTTGTTCGTGGGTCACCGCACCAACATCGACTCCGAACACGCGAGCCGCGGTGGCATTGTGCACATCACGTCCCTCGCGGAAAGCCGCGATCAGACCCGGATCGTCGGCCAAATGGGCGATACAACGCAACTCGATCTGGTTGTAGTCGGCGACCAAAAGCGTGCACCCCGGCGCCGGAACGAAAGCCGTCCGGAAAATGCGCCCTTCGTCGGTGCGCACCGGAATGTTGTGGAGGTTCGGCTGATCGCTCGAGAGACGGCCGGTGCGGGCGACGGTCTGGTTGAAACTGGCATGAATTCGTCCGTCGTCGGCGACTTCGGCGAGGAGGCCTTCTCCGTAGGTGCCTCGAAGCTTGTCGACCTCGCGATACCGCATGAGAGGGCCGATGAACTCCGGCCATTCATCGAGAAGCTTCTCGAGGGTCGCGGCATCGGTCGAATACCCGGTCTTCGTCTTCTTCGGTGGCGTGAGACCACGTTCCTCGAACAGAACCCGCCCCAACTGCGCCGGCGAGTTCGGATTGAAGGTCGAGCCCGCGAGCTCTTGAAGACGAGCAGCGAGTTCCTTCGTCTCCGACGTCAATCGTTCCGCGATCGACCGCAACGCGTCTCGGTCGACCGCGATACCGATGTGTTCCATTCGGGCGAGAATGCGAACGAGAGGGTTTTCGATCTCGGCGTACAGCGAGGCCATTCCC
>RHCK01000370.1 GCA_010030605.1 Acidimicrobiia bacterium | reverse complement strand
TGCTCCGCGTGAACGCGGAAAGTACATGGGGCTCATCACGAGCATCTTCACGTTCAGCAGTGTCGTGGGACCGCTCATCGGTGGTTTCATCGTCGACAACACCAGTTGGCGTTGGATCTTCCTCGTGAACGTGCCGGTGGCGGCGTTGGCGATCGCCATCACGAACAAATCCTTGCGACTCGCGTTCGTCCGCCAACAGCGCAAGGTCGACTTCATCGGTGCGACGTTGTTGGTTTTCTCCGTGACGTCGCTGCTACTCGGATTGTCGTGGACCGGCGACGAATACGGCTGGACCTCCGCCCCAACCTTGGCTTTCTTCGCGGCGGCTCTTGTCGGCACGTTCACATTCATTCGTTGGGAGGCCAAGGCCCCCGAACCGATCATTCCGCTGTCGATGCTCTCGATCGACACCGTGAAGGTGGTCGTTCCGTTGATGATTCTGATCGGTGCGGTGTTCTACGGAGCCAATGCGTTCATGCCGCTCTTCCTGCAGGGCGTCACGGGGGTTTCAGCGACGAATTCCGGTCTTCTTCTGGTGCCGATGGCGGTGTCGGTGGCCATCACGGCCACCTGGGTGGGTCGCATCACGTCTCGAACCGGCACCTACAAGATGTGGGCCCCCCTCGGCTGTGCCGTCACCGCCACCGGGTTCACGTTGGCGTCGTTTCTCGACTCATCCCACGGATACCTCTACCTCGCGATGTCGGCGTCGTTCATTCTCGGCATCGGAATGGGAATGATCATGCCCACGGGCACTCTCGCGGTGCAGAACGCCGTCGATCCGAGCGAGATGGGAACGGCATCATCCGTCGTGGTGTTCATGCGTCAACTCGGTGGTGCGGTCGGTCTGGCCGCGTACGGCGCACTGTTCGCCAATCAGTTGAACGGTCGCATCGACCCCAAATTGGTTCAGGCCCCGCGCATGATCAAGAAACTTCCGTCACCGACGCGAGAGCAAGCCCTCGACGCTCTGACTCACGCCATCGTGATCGTGTTCCGTGGTGCCTTGCCGTTGATCATCATCGCCTTCGTCGTGGCGCTCGCCATGCCGAACCGACCGCTGCGCTCGGCCACGACGCTGACTCCCGTTGCCCCGTCAGCCGACTGACTCGGCGGGCTTCTTCGTTCTTTTCAGCAAGGTCAGTCCGAGAACCGCGAACACGATGCCACCCAGGAACGTCGAGCGCTCTCCGAACATTTGACCCACGAGACCGAGCGCCAACCCGCCGATCACACCGCCGATCTCGAAGAAACTGGTGAAGCTGGCCACCACCTCCACACGATCGTCTCCGTCGATCCCCTCGACACTCATGGCCAACAACGATGGATAGAAGAACGACACGCCGAGCGCGAAGAAGATCGTGCCCATCCAGATGCCGAACGAGTTTCCCAACACCCACACCGACGTCACGCCACCGAACAAGAACCACATGGCCATCACCACGCTGCGACGCAAACCCACCCGCGCGGGAAACTTCGCTCCGAACAGACGAATGAACAAACACAAAATGCTGTAAGCGGTGAAGAAACCAGCCGAGCCCGACAAGCCGATCGACTTGGCGAACGTGGGAACGAATGAGGTGAACGATGTCCAGGCCGCCATGCCCAAGGCCAGGATGGTTCCCGGAAGCACGGCGCTCGGATGGAACCACGAGATGCGTCGACGCACGTTCGTTGGACGCTCACCCACGATGTTGCGCTGAATCTGGCTGGTTCCGCCCCAGATGGTCTCGGACCG
>RHCK01000369.1 GCA_010030605.1 Acidimicrobiia bacterium | reverse complement strand
TGGTGCCGAAATCAGCCGACCCTTCCACGACGTTGTCGACGAGGTGCGTCGTCTGGCGAGTGAGGGCGTCACCGAGGTGACGTTGCTCGGACAGAACGTGAACAGTTACGGGCGCGACATCCAACTCGAGCGGCGGCGTGCGGGCGAGGAGGTCTCCGCTCGACCGCTTTTCGCCGACCTCTTGCGCGACGTCGGGGCGGTACCCGGTATTCGGCGCGTCAGGTTCACCAGTCCCCATCCCAAGGACATGCGCACCGAGACGTTCGCGGCCATGGGCGACACGGCGACCGTGTGCGAGCACTTGCATTATCCGTTGCAATCGGGGAGTGATCGGCTCCTCGCCGTGATGCACCGTGGCTACACCGCCGAGCGGTATCTCGAACGTCTCGCGGAAGCCCGACGCACCGTCGACGATTTGGCCGTGAGCACCGACATCATCGTCGGATTCCCGGGAGAAACCGAGGACGATTTCGTTCACACCCTCGAGGTGGCCGCGGCGGCGGAGTACGACTACGCGTACACCTTCATCTTCTCGCCGCGTGACGGCACCGAAGCCGCCACGATGGTCGACCGGTTCGTCGATCCGGCGGTGGTCGCCGAGCGTTTCGCTCGGTTGCGCGTGGTTGTCGAGCGGTCGGCATTGATCAAACACGAGGCGCGCATCGGCCGCGTCGAGGAAGTTCTCATCGAGGGGCCGTCGAAGAAGAACCCGGGTTTGATTTCGGGTCGAACGCGTCAGAACAAGCTGGTGCACTTTCCGCGCACGGAACCACTTCGCGCCGGTAGTTACGCGACCGTTCTGGTCACTGGCGCGGCTCCGCATCACTTGCGCGGGGAGTTCCGCGAATTGATCTCCGAGCCCGCGCACAAGGTTCGTATCCCGGTCGCCGCCCTGTGAGGTTGGGGTGAGCCGCGAACCCCTGGCCATTCTCGGTCCAACGGCAAGTGGCAAATCCGCGGTGGCGATGGCCCTCGCCATCGGAGAGCGGGGCCGTGAACTCGGGGTGGAGTTGGTGTCGATCGACGCGATGCAGGTCTATCGCGGGATGGACATCGGCACCGCCAAGCCCACGGCAGCCGAGCAATCGTTGGTACGGCATCACTTGATCGATCTGGTGGACGCGACGGAGAACTTCACGGTGTCGCGTTTCCAAGCCGAGTACCGCCCGGTGATGGCCGACATCGAATCGCGAGGCGGGATGGCGATTCTCGTGGGCGGAACGGGCCTGTACTTGCGGGCCGTGGTCGATGATCTGGAGATTCCCGGACAATGGCCAGAGGTTCGCGCGGAACTGGAGAACGAACTGGAGACGGTCGGTCCCGAGGCTCTGCATCGACGACTTCAGGAACTCGATCCAGCGGCGGCGACCAAGATGGAACCGACGAACGGCCGACGCATCGTGCGTGCGTTGGAGGTGTGTTTGGGTGGCGGTCGCACTTTCTCGTCGTACGGTCCCGGAGTGGACGTTTATCCTCCGTCGCGCGTGCGTCAGGTCGCTCTCCGATGGGACCGTGATGTGTTGGCCCGACGCATCGAGTCGAGGGTGCTGACCATGGTCGAAGCCGGACTCCTCGACGAAGTGACGAACCTCCACGCGACCGGGTTATCGCCGACAGCGGCGCAGGCTCTGGGATACAAGGAGATGATCGATCATCTCGAGGGTCGGTCGAGTCTGGATGAAGCCGTGGCCACCACGATTCTGCGCACCCGACAGTTCGCCGTTCGCCAAGAGAGATGG
>RHCK01000368.1 GCA_010030605.1 Acidimicrobiia bacterium | reverse complement strand
GGCACGCGCCACGTCGCGAATCCCCGTCAGGACATGACTCGGTGCTGGGTAGCCTGACCGCGTCATGGACGCGACCCCGACGCTGGACGAGATTGGAGGATGGCCGACGTTGCTGTCGACGTTGCTCGACCGCACTGATCTGCCGGCCACGCACGCTCGCGCGGCGATGTCCACCATCTTGAACGGTGACGCCACTGCTGCACAGCTGATCGGTTTCATCGTCGCACTTCGCGCAAAGGGCGAGACCCCCGAGGAACTATCCGGACTTCTCGACGCCGTGTTGTCGGCGGCCACACCCGTTCCGTTGGACGAATCGGTCCGCGAGCGGGCCATCGACATCGTGGGCACTGGCGGGGATCGCAGTCACTCCGTGAACGTCAGCACCATGTCGGCGATCGTTGTTGCCGGTGCCGGCGTGCCAGTGTGCAAGCACGGTGCGCGAGCCGCCTCGTCCCAATGTGGCACAGCGGACGTCCTCGAAGCGCTCGGCGTGGTCGTCGAGTTGTCGCCCGAAGGTGTGAATCGATGCGTCGAACGGGCCGGCATGGGTTTCTGCCTCGCAGCCCGCTATCACCCGGCGTTCCGGTTCGCCGCACCGGCTCGACGCGAGATCGGCATCCCCACGGTGTTCAACCTGCTCGGACCGATGGCCAATCCGGGTCGGGTTCGGCGACAACTCATCGGTGTGGCCAACCCGTTGGTGGCAGAACGCATGTTGGCGTCGCTGCGTTTGCACGGGTCGGTCTCGTCGTGGGTGGTGCACGGAGGAGGATTGGACGAGTTGACCACCACCGGCTCGTCGACGGTGCTCGAACTTCGCGGAGGCAAGGTTCGTTCCTTCACCGTGGATCCGGTCGCGCTCGGATTGGCCCCGGCGATCATGGACGAGTTGGTCGGCGGAAGCCCGGACTTCAACGCCGATGTGGTCCGTCGCATGTTGGACGGAGAACACGGTGCGGTGCGCAACATCGTGTTGTTGAACGCGGCGGCGGGTTTGATGGTCGCGGACGCCGTGGAGTCACTCGAACACGGATTGGTGCGTGCCGCCGAATCGATCGATTCCGGTGCGGCACGTGGAGTGCTCGACAAGCTGGTCACCGAGTCGCATGCGGCTTTGGCCGAGTTCGGCGCCTGAATTCTCGTGTCGCTGGCCGTCTCGGTGCCGGGTTCGTCGGCCAACCTCGGTCCCGGATTCGACGTGCTCGGGATGGCCGTTGGCCTTCACGTGAGAATGGGTGTCGGAGTGGGTGGGGAAGGTCTCTCCACGAATCATCCGGCTCACGAGGCGTTCTCGTCGGCGGGCGGGGTCGGGGACGTTTGGTTCGAATCGCATCTCCCGTCAGGACGCGGACTCGGCTTCTCGGGAGCGGCGATCGTGGCCGGGACGATTCTGGGTCTCGCAGTTCGCGACAACGTCTCCGCTGATGACCTCGATCGATTCATCGAGATGAACCGAGGGGAGATTCTTGCTCGATCGACCGCGATCGAGGGCCACGCCGACAACGTGGCCGCCAGCCTTCATGGAGGTGTGGTGGCGGTGTCCGATGGTCGCGTCGTGCCGGTTCCGGTTGGAATGGACGCGCGCTTGTTGTTTTGGATTCCTCGGTCGACGACATCCACGGCCAAGAGTCGATCTCGATTGCATGCGATGGTCGATCGACATGACGCCGTGTTCAACATCGGGCGAACGGTGTTGTTGATCGAAGGTTTGCGCACGGGCGACGCCGAACTCATCGCGT
>RHCK01000367.1 GCA_010030605.1 Acidimicrobiia bacterium | reverse complement strand
GTGCACGATTGCGCACTTCGCGCCAGGTCGTCGACAACGGCTCGACGGGCGACGTCCGACATTCGCGATCCCGACACCAGCGACGCCGCGCGGGCACCTTGATCCGCGGCGTGACGAACCGCGGTCATCCCCTCGCCCGATCGCCCAACGTGCACCACGAACAGAAGCAAAGTCACTAGCAGTGGAGTGAGTAACACCAACTCGACGGCCGCACTACCGCGATCCCTGCGCTTCATCGCTGCGACTCCGTGGTGGTTCGCTCCAACGGTTCGACGACGGTGCGCGTGATGACGGACGGGAAGAACGGGGCGACGCGCGGCACCTTGACCGCCACCGTGAACGTCACCATTCCGTCCGCCATGCCGACCGCCGGCGTCGACGCCAACTCGGAACCAAGTTCCGCCACGGTGTCCGACGCCGCGTACACACCGGACACCGCGGCTGCCATTCCGGCGAACTCCGCACCCGCGGCCGTCGAAGCACCTCGCGCGGCGGCCGCTGACGCGACGGCGCTCGAGTGATACACCAATGCCGCCTGAATAGCGATCATCAACAGCATCACAACGATGGGCACCACCAAGATCATCTGCGTCGTGGCATCCCCACGGTCTCGTTCGTCGACGGTCCTCACCAGCGATCAACCCAAGTCGAGATCAGTGGCCTTGTCGCGAACTTTGCCCGACACGATGACACCCACCGACAGTGCGAGGGCGATGAGGGCCGCGGCCAACACCACTGTGGTCGCACTCACTTCACCTCGATCACGGTCCGCCTCACGCGAGGCCGCCAATCGCACCGTGTAGTACTCCCAGAGTTGCCGGAAGTGATTCATGATCATTGCTCCTTGTCTGATTGTTTGTTTTCTTCACCCGCCGAAACCGGCGGAGATCATCTGCATGGCCGGATACCCGAGCAACACCAGGAAGCCCAGGAACAAAACGACCATGGGCATTCCCATGCGCTCAGTGGCCGCGTTGGCGCGTGCCTCGATGTCGGCTAGCTGCTTGGCGCGCATCGATTCGGCTTTGGCCACCAATGAGGCGGTCATTCGCGCGCCTTGCTCGCCGCCCAGCTTGATGGTGGCCGCAAGTTCCGGAAGTTCGTCCACCCCGATGCGCGCACCGTGTTCGGCCAACACGTCCCACGGTGAACGTCGCGACGCCCGCGACACCTCGAGGCATCGAGCGATGGCTTCGAACGACGCTCCGGCCCCCACCCGCGAAGCAGCCACCAACGCGGTCTCGATTCCGGCCCCACCCGACAGAAGAACGGACACCAGATCGAGGTACGCCGACAATGAAACTCGAAAGTCCGATCGAGCCGCCTTCGCACGATCACGCAATTGCCACACGGGCAACTGGAAACCGACAACCGATCCGACCACGCCCATCACCAAGCAGACCCCGAGAGGAACCGGAGTCCCAGCAGTCGAGGTGATGAGAAAGATGACCAACGGTGCGCACGTTGCGACGACCGCGTACAGCAAGCGCTCGGCCGCCAACGAACGTTCGTCCCGTTCACAAGCTGCCAGGTTCGTGGGGTCCGCTCGGAAGCGGGTCATGGTGATCGCCACCGCTCGCTCTCGATGGGTGCGCCACGACCACAGGACCATGCAGACCCCCAGGCCCACTCCGAATCCAAACACCGTGATCACGCCGCGACCCCGTTCTCGCGAGAGATGAAACGGCTCGGCGCATCGAAACGTCCGAGCCGCGACAACAGGACCAACGCGGTCACGAAG
>RHCK01000366.1 GCA_010030605.1 Acidimicrobiia bacterium | reverse complement strand
TGGAAGGCCAAGGGTCTCGACATCTCGCCGATCCTCGCCACCGCCAGCAATCCCTACGGTCAGACGATGCACCACAGCGTGGCGCAGGATCACGGTTTGCACGAGGCGTTGGACAACGATTTGATCGCCGCGTCCTCGGCCGCCATCGAGTCCGGCGCGCCGGTGCGTTTCTCGCGTGGCATTCGCAACGTGAATCGCACGGTGGGAACGATGTTGGGTAACGCGGTCACCCGCAAATGGGGCGGCGCCGGTCTGCCGGACGACACGATCAGCATCGACTTCACCGGCTCGGCGGGACAGAGTTTCGGTGCGTTCGTTCCCAAGGGGATCACCTTGCGTCTCGAAGGAGACGCGAACGACTATGTCGGAAAGGGGCTCTCCGGCGGTCGCATCGTCGTTCGCCCCGACCGTCAGGCGGCGTTCCCCGCCGAGGACAACATCATCGCCGGCAACGTGATCGGTTACGGAGCGACGGGTGGTGAGATTTTCCTTCGCGGCATCGTGGGCGAGCGATTCTGCGTCCGCAACTCGGGCGCCACCGCGGTCGTCGAAGGTCTTGGCGATCACGGTTGCGAATACATGACCGGTGGGCGCGTGGTCGTGCTCGGTGCGACCGGACGCAACTTCGCGGCCGGGATGAGCGGCGGTATCGCGTACGTGCATGATCCCTTCGACGTGTTCGCCACCAAGGTGAACTACGAGATGGTCGAACTCGAGGCTCTCGATGCTTCAGACGTGGAATTCCTGCGTTCGACGATCGAACGACACGTCGCCGAAACCGACAGCGCTGTCGGCTCGCGAGTCTTGGCCGAGTGGAACACGGAAGTCGCGAAGTTCCGCAAGGTGATGCCTCGGGACTTCAAGCGGGTTTTGGCCGTGATGGACGAGGCTCGAGCGGCTGGTCGCAGCGAGCAGGAGACTCTGGATCGAGTGATGGAGGTGGCTCGTGGGTGAGACGACCGGTTTCTTGAAGTGGGAGCGTCAGACTCCGAAGCACCGTCCGGTGCCGGTGCGCCTTCGTGATTGGAAGGAGGTCTACGAGCCGTTCGATGCCGACAGCCTGAAGTTGCAGGCGGGCCGTTGCATGGATTGTGGAATTCCCTTCTGCAACAACGGGTGTCCGTTGGGCAATCTCATTCCCGATTGGAACGATCTCGTGTATCGCAACCATTGGCGCGACGCGATCGATCGTCTGCACGCGACCAACAACTTTCCGGAGTTCACCGGGCGTTTGTGTCCGGCTCCGTGCGAATCCGCCTGTGTGGTGGGCATCAACGGAAGTCCGGTGGCCATCAAGCAGGTCGAGGTCGAGATCATCGATCGTGCCTGGGCCGAAGGGTGGGTCGCGCCGCAGGTGCCGAGCGTCAAGACCGGCCGCCGTGTCGCCGTGATCGGGTCGGGGCCCGCGGGTCTGGCCGCCGCTCAGCAATTGACTCGCGCGGGCCACGAGGTGGTGGTGCTCGAACGCGCCGATCGAATCGGCGGACTACTTCGTTACGGAATTCCGGAATTCAAGATGGAGAAGCGTCACCTCGATCGTCGCATCGCGCAGATGGAGGCCGAAGGAACCGAGTTCCGCACCAACGCGGTGGTGGGGCAGAACGTCGACATCGACGTGCTGATGGCGTCGCACGATGCCATCGTTCTCGCGTGCGGCGCCACGGCATGGCGCGACCTTCCGGTGCCCGGACGGGAATTGTCGGGCATTCATCAGGCGATGGAGTACCTGCCCTTCGCGAATCGGGTTC
>RHCK01000365.1 GCA_010030605.1 Acidimicrobiia bacterium | reverse complement strand
GGATGCCAACAACAGCAACAGCATCGACGCCGTGACGACCGCGCGCAGTCGGCCCCGTGCGATGACGCCCAACCCACTGAGCACCGCCAACACGAACACTCCCCGGCGCAACTCGGAGGCGGTGGCCTGTTCGCCGACCCACGCTCCCCCAACGACGACCAACGCCATCAGAGGCAAGTGCCACGATGGGTTCGGAGCGATGGCGTACCCTGAGGATTCGTGGCCATCGGATCGATCTTCGACATTCCCGACGACGTCGTTCCCGATGGCATTCGTCATCACCGACTGATGGTGCGACGATTCGGTCCGCTCATCGCGATCGCGGTGGCCGCCGCCGCGGGCGTGCTGGCGGCCATGTTGCTGGTGGGAAGCAACAGTGCCATTCGTGGCGTGCCGGGGTTCATCCTGGCCGTCGCCGCCGTGCCCACGCTGCCGCTCTTCGGGGTGCCCGTCATGGGCGGCAACGTGCGCTGGCTGTTGGCTCTCGTCAGCAGTGCCGCTCTGTGGTTCTCGGTCGGAGTGTTGGCCGCGCGCCGTTCGACGGCTGATGTCGTCAGTAGTTGGCCCGAGTGGCGACGCGAGTACTTGCGGTTGGCCATCGGAGTGTGGGTCGGCGCTCTGCTGGGTCTCGCGGTGGCCGCCACGGTGTTGTCGGTCAACCTCTGACGCGTCCCACCGCCTCACACGCGCACCAGACCTCGAATCGCTTCCAGTTTCGATCGGCCGATACCGGGCACGTCCAACAACGAGTCGACGGAAGCGAACGGACCCGTCGACTCTCTTTGACGAATGATCGCGGCGGCGGTCGATGGTCCGATGCCGGGCAACGCGTCCAGGTCCGACGCGGTGGCCGTGTTCAAGTCGATCGGAAACACCGGACCGACATTGGCCGGGTCCGAATTCGCGGGATTCACGACCTCTCCCACCGCCGGCACGTACACCCGCTGACCGTCGGAGATCGTCGCGGCCAAGTTGATGGCGTCGACATCGGCCCCAAAGATCGGACCACCCGCGGAATCGATGGCGTCCACCACCCGCGCGCCGTCAGGGAGCGAATACACCCCGGGACGCGCGACCGAACCGGCCACGTGGATCGTGACGGTGTTCACCGTCGATGAGCCCGCCGAAGGAACCGACGTCGTGGCATACGTCAACTCGTCTTCGACCGGAGCCGACGGGGTTCGCAGCAACAACACGCCGATCCCGCCAATGACACCCGCGGACGCCACACCGGCAACGATGCGTCGCCAACCGACCCAGGCGATCCACTCGCGCAACCATCCGCGCACCGAGCGCATTGTTTCGTTGGGCGCACTCGGACGCCATGGCTCCATGTCGACTCCAATTCGGCTTCGTGACGGCTCCGACGGTTCGATCGATGAACGTTCGATACGTCGTGTGACCGGCACGGCCCAGGGGAAACGCTTTCCGTCCGGTGCTGTTCAGCGTGCGGGTGTGCGCCAATGCGCCGCGGCGACCGATCGACGCTCGTCCTCACGACGAACTTCGAGGACGCATCGTTCGGCGTCCCATCCCCACAGGGGCGCCGCGAGGCGTGCAACGTGCTCGATCGAGTCGCGTTTCACTTCTCCCACGGTTCCGAGAACGAGCCGGCGGTCGATGATGTCGGACAAGGTAATGGCCGCCTCGTCGAGCACTGCGAACACCACTTGGGCACCGATGTCGTGAGAGCCACCCTCGATCGGTCGCGCGAGACCGGGTTCGGATCGCACGAGGTCGAGAATGCGCACGTACTCGGTGCCGTACAAG
>RHCK01000364.1 GCA_010030605.1 Acidimicrobiia bacterium | reverse complement strand
GCCACCCCACTTGGCGTCGTTGCCGTGCCAATTGAAGTTGAAGTAGATCTCCCACGCGGTCGTTGCGCCGCCCTCCGAAGAACTCCAATACAGATCGGGCACAAAACCACCAGCACCCGCTAGACGCATGTTGTCGTGCATCGCTATCAACTCACCCAGCGACGGCAACCACCAGTCGTCTTTGGCAACTCCGTTAAAGGCAGGTGCGATGTAGTCAACTGCGGTCTGAATCGCACCGCTGGTGCAGGTGGTATCGGCCGTCATCGTGTTTGAGCGCCCCGCACCAATTGCTGATTTGTCCCATCCAGTCAGCCCGAGATCGGATGTCGTATCGGAACACCAGGCCGACCAGAAGTCACCTCCCGCCTCGTCGACATCAGCGGGTGACGCCTCGAGATAGTTGCAGTCGCCCGTCGCACAGAAACTCGGATACAGATCGGAGGAGTCGATAAAGAACACCGGACCGCCACCAGGGCCGGTCATGCCGATCGTGCACAACTCGTCTGCCGTCGTGCCAGCGTCGGGGCCGTCACACACGGACAGTTCGGTGATTTGCCCCGAACTTCCGCCACCACCGGAACCCGCGGGACCAGTCGCACCAGCCGGGCCGGCAGGGCCGGGCGCGCCAGCAGGGCCGGTCGCGCCAGCCGGGCCGGTCGCGCCGGTGCGCCCCGTGCGCCCGGTGTCGCCCTTCTCGCCAGCAGGACCTACTGGTCCGATGGGGCCTGTTTGGTTGACAACCACCGCCGTCTCGGTCTTCAAGCAGCTTCCGCTCTTCGAGTAGCGCACAACATTCGTCTTCTTGTTCGCACACAGCGTGACGGTTTTGTCCGACCCTGCCGCGATGACGCCGACTCCTCCCCCGATTGCGACACCGGCGAGTGCCCCGACAAGAAGGAGCAGCCCAGCAGATCGACGAGACGTGGCTTTGGTTCGGCGAATGAGATTCATAGTTGTGCATCGTATACACATTTGGTGCATGGAGTACACATTTGGGCGTTCAGCCTGTGTCCAAGGCTTCGGATTCCTGTGCCCCGACCGTACGATTGCCCCATGGCGTCGGCACCGAAGAAGAAATCGGCTTCGGGTGTCACGAAGAAACCCCGGCTCAGCCAGGCCGAGGCCACTGTTCGCATGTTGAACGCCACCAGCCAATTGCTCCTCGAAAATGTCCCCGGGGAGGTGACGGTCGCACTGATCTGCGAGAGGGCCGGCGTCCATACCGACTATGTCGTTCGCTATTTCGGGTCCCGCGAAGAACTGCTGTGTCAAGCCGTCGAAGCCGCTTTCCTTGGTGTCTTCCTGAGCACCAATGACGGAGCAACCACTCGACTCAACTTGGTTCTCGAAGACAAGGTCGACGTGCAGAAACTGGCGCGGGCGCGAATGAGAACGATCGGGTACTTGCTGGGTTGCGGCGTTAGCCCTGAACGTTTTCAACTGAGTCAGAAGATGGTTCTCGAATCAGTGGCTTCACAATCGACCAACCCCAATGTGCACGATCGCACCAGGGTCAACCTTGTTCTGATCGGAACCTTGATTGTCCAAGCAATGAATACGTTCGCCGACGTGAACGACATGACCGATCAACAGAGACAAGACGTTCTCGCGTACATCGGTTACATGAGCCAAACCGGCGAAGCAGTTCAGGCAGCTTTGGGATGGGATGCCCCGACAGCGAAGCCAAAGAAACGCAAGTAGCCATGGCTGCTATGCCGATATCGACGACGAATTGCGGAGTTGTCGGGATGGATTTTCTGCAACTCGTCT
>RHCK01000363.1 GCA_010030605.1 Acidimicrobiia bacterium | reverse complement strand
CCGGTGGCCTTCGGACCCACCAGATACACGCTCGGGTACTTCATGGTGAGCTTGGATCCGATGTTGCCGTCGATCCATTCCATGTGGCCCTCGGCCTCCACGCGCGCCCGCTTGGTGACGAGGTTGTACACGTTCGGTGACCAGTTTTGGATGGTGGTGTACGTGACACGAGCGCTGGGCTTCACGACGATCTCGACCACCGCGCTGTGCAACGAATCGTTGGTGTACACCGGCGCCGAGCAACCCTCGATGTAGTGAACCTTCGAGCCCTCGTCGGCGATGATCAGCGTGCGTTCGAACTGTCCGGCGTTCTCACTGTTGATGCGGAAGTACGCCTGCAACGGCATCTCGCATTCGACACCCGGCGGAACGTAGATGAAGGAACCACCCGACCACACCGCGCTGTTGAGCGCCGAGAACTTGTTGTCGCCCGGAGGGATGACGGTTCCGAAATACTTCTTCACCAACTCGGGATACTCGCGCAACGCGGTGTCCATGTCGCAGAACAGGATTCCCTGCGCTTCGAGGTCCTCGCGGTTGCGATGGAAAACGACTTCGGAGTTGTGAACGATGAAACCTTCGGCCACGAAGTTGTGATGGCCCTCGACCTCGATGTCGAAGGTGAGTTCCGTGCCGACGCTATCGATCGATTCGACGCGCACGAACCCAAGCATGTCTGAGGTGTGGGTTCGGAATGTCGTGCCCTTCGCGGATGTGTTGGTGTGCGCGTAGCGACGGCGACCCAATCGGGCCTTCTTTTCGGTGCAACGCAAGGGGAGCACGTCGAACTTCCCCGACAAGTGAAGGCGATAGCCGACCATCGTTCGGGAGGGGTCGGTCGGATGGACCGAGGTGAACGCACGAACGGAACTCACGCCAATGCCGCACAGAATCGACAGGTCACGAATGTCGTCGAGGAGCGCCTCGTTCGCCGAGGTGATGACGGGGTTCTTGGCCGTGGGGTACGACCGCACCGTGCCATCGGCGTCGATGAATCCCGCGAGAAACGCCAAACGCTGTTCGATCGGCATCGCGAAAACCCAGTCCGGAACGCGCTTGGTGAGGGACCGACCTCCGAGCCCGTTGGCGTCGAGGAAGTCTGCCAATCCGGCGGTGCCCAAAGCCGTCAACCGAAAACGATCGGTCGACAAACGGAAGTCGAGCGCGAATTGCTCACGACCCACGCGCACGATCTCGTCGAGGAGTGCCTCGTCGCGAGCATCGACGGCAATCTGAGCCGTGGTGTAGCCGTCGGAGTTCTTGAAGTAACCGTCGCCGAGCCACAGACCACAGAACCACGCCAAATCGGTGTTCGTGAATCCGAGACCGGTATGAACGCTTCGCCGCACCAACGGCACGGATCGACCGAACTCGGGAAGATCACCGGGCACCGCGACGAGGTCGCCCACTCGCAGATTCTCGACCGCGATCCATTCGGTGCGATAACGAGCCTTGCGACTTCCCTCACGTCGATGATCTCGAAGCACCAAGAACGGATGATTTGCCGAAGCGCCAATGCAGCGACTCCCCGCGCGAATCTCGAAGACTTCCTTCTCGCCGGACTCGCCACCTCCCAAGACCTTGGCGACCTCCAGCTTCTTGGTTGCTTCGTTCAGGGCGAAGACTTCGTCACCTGCCTGCAATTCCTTGATCGTCCGCATTCCTCGCGTGGTCCACACCTTGGTCGAGCCGCGCAAACACTCATATTGCGCGGTGACGCCGGCGAGGTACTTGCGCTCGGCTTCGGGGATTCCCAACTTCTCGTAGGTG
>RHCK01000362.1 GCA_010030605.1 Acidimicrobiia bacterium | reverse complement strand
CGACGGTGCGAGAGGTGATCGACGCATGCGCTTCTCGCGGGGGCGAAAGTTGGGCCCTCACTCCGCGTGCCGAGGCCCACGACATCACCAGGATCAGCGGTAGGTCGTCTGGCCCATTGGCTCTGCTCCTCGGCGCCGAAGGACCGGGTCTCAGCGACGAATCCCTGCAGGTGGCGACGCGCAAGGTGCGCATTCCCATCTCGGCCGACGTCGATTCGCTGAACGTCGGTCACGCCGCCGCGGTGGCATTCGCGTTCACGTCCTGAAGAATGGATGCGTGAAGACGACACTCCTGCGCAGGTCCCTGGTCTCGCTGTTCGTTGTCGGGGTCACTCTCGGTGTGGCCGGCTCGGCGTCGGCAAATGATGGCGACCTGGACACCACGTGGGGTTCGAGCGGAGTCGCCAATGTTCCGATAACGAGCGACGCTTGGGGAGACGTCGTTCGTCCATACGGAACGAACAAGGTCGTCGTGGCCGGCCTCACCCAGAGCGCTGCTGCTGGTTGGGACATGTCGTATGTCGCTCGCTTCAACGACGATGGGACGCTCGACACCACGTGCAATGGAACTGGTTACAACTCCCACCAAGGTCCCGACGATTTCCTGGCCACCGACATGGCGGTGTTGGCCGACGGTTCGATTGTCATTGTCGGTCTCGACCTCGCTGCTACTCCCTCGGGAGTCGTCGTGAAATTCACGCCAAGTTGCCAACTGGACATGTCGTTCGGATCGGGTGGTGTCGTTTCCTACGTCGAACGAGATGGCGTCGCCTATCAGACCCTCGTGGTGTGGAACAACAGGTTGATCGTCGGTGGCCGGACATACTTCTCTCCGGCCGACGGCGGAGACTCCCGCTTCACCGTTCACCGACTCGACGCGACGACGGGAGCCTTCGATACGGCGTTCGGCGGATCCGGTAACGGTCGCTTCATCTCCGACAGCACTCATGAAGGCTCGGTCACGGACCTTGTCGTTGCAAACGACGGTTCAATCGTTTTCGTCGGAGCTCAGTTTGGCTCGAATCAGGACACGGCTGTCGCCAAATTGATGACTTCGGGTGTGATCGACACGAGCTTTGCCACATCAGGTTGGTTGATTCCCATCGGTACCGAGGACGAGGCCGGTCGCTCGATACAACAACGAGCCGACGGTCGGCTGGTGGTCCTCGAATTCTCGGTCAATATTGTGAGCGCCGAGACGACCTTCTCGCTCTTGTGTTTGTCTGCGAACGGGACGATCGATGTTTCTTGTGGGCCATCGGGTCGTCGCACGATCATTGGTTTGGCGGGTGGGTCGAGCCAATTCTTCGACCTGTTCATCGACTCCTCCGAGCGAATCCTCGTCGCGGGCTCCGCTGATGACCCGACGTTGGGGTTCAGCGATTTCGTGCCGGTTGTGATTCGATTCTTGGCCACCGGCACCTATGACTCCGCCTTCGGTGTGTCGGGTATCGCTGTCCTTCCGGGCGTGACCGCCCATTCTTTCAGCGTGTCGCATGATTCCTCGGGGCGAATCCTCGTCGCGGGTGTCGACTACGGAACGGTTGCTCGTGCCTGGGTCGCCCGACTCGACTCGACGGATCTCCCGACGACCAGCACGACAACCACCAGCACGACGACCTCGACGATCTCACCGCAACTGTTGCCCGCCACGGGGAGCAACGGTTCGAACTCGTGGCCTGTGATCGTGATGGGGCTCGGGTTGGGACTGTTGCTGGTTCGCCGATTCGCGATCGGTCACTCGGCGAAGTAATCGCTGCACGACACCAC
>RHCK01000361.1 GCA_010030605.1 Acidimicrobiia bacterium | reverse complement strand
TGCAGATCGAGGGCTCGAAGCCGGCTGTCGGTCGGACCCACTCCGTGACGAGTCGCGTACGCGTCGAGCACGCGTTCCTTGGCCACCCAATCCACCAGATCGGCCACCGAGGATCGATCCCCCGACAAACCGGTGAGGGCCTCCTCCCACAAGGCCAACACGAGCCCACCCACCTCCTCGCCCACGCTCGACAATCCTCGTTCGCGGGCGTAGCGAGTCGCCTTTTCCAATAGCGACCATTGAACGTCGAGAGCGGTCATTCGTTCGCCACTTTGCAACAGGATCGTGCGTTGCAGCGACGGGTCGTGACTCACCTGCCGGATGGCCGGCACCGGATGGGCGAGGGCGAGATCGTGGCCGAGAAAACCGTCCTCGATCATCGACAACACCAAGCTCGTCGTGCCCAATTTCAACAACGTCGCGCCCTCGGACATGTTGGCGTCACCCACGATCACGTGCAGGCGGCGATATTTCTGCGGATCACAATGCGGTTCATCGCGAGTGTTCACGATCGGTCGCTTCAAGGTGGTTTCGAGACCGACTTCCTCCTCGAAGAAATCGGCGCGTTGGCTGATCTGGAACGGTACGTCTCCCCAACCGCGCCCTGGCGCCTCGCACCCCACTTTGCCCGCGCCGCAAAACACCTGACGCGTCACGAAGTGCGGCGTGATCTCCGAGACCAGCCGGCCGAAGGGAGTTTCACGCGCGACGAGATAGTTCTCGTGGCATCCGTAACTGTTTCCTTTGCCGTCGCTGTTGTTCTTGTGCAGGAGCATCTCCGAACCCGCCGGAAGCAACGGCGCCGCGAGCAGCATCGACCGTCGAATGATTTCTTCGGCCGACCGGTCGTACAGCAGTGCCTGCAATGCGTCGGAGCATTCGGGGGTGGAGATCTCCGGATGAGCGTGATCGACGTAATAACGCGCGCCGTTCGTCAGGACCGCGTTCACGAGATGCATCTCGACTTCGGGAGCCAACGCGTCCTCGTACGAAAATCCCCGTGCGTCGACTCCGGGTGACTCGTCCTCGAAATCCCAATCGATACGACGCGAGCGATCGGTCACGTAGGCATTGATGAGAACCGACGACGCGGCCACGGGGTTCGACTCTCCTCCGCGCACGAGAATGCCGTACTCGGTTTCGATGCCACAGACTTTCGCGATGGCCATGTCGCCGCCCGTCAGAGGTACTGGCCGGTGGCGCTGCGTTCGATGGCTCGCCCTCCGGCCACCCCGAGCGACGAACGACCCTCGTTGACCAGGGTCCGAATGAACACGATTCGCTCGCCCTTCTTGCCGGAGATCTTCGCCCAGTCGTCGGGATTCGTCGTGTTGGGAAGATCCTCGTGTTCGCGGAACTCTTGGCGGATCGAATCGAGCAAATCCTGGGTGCGCACCCCCCGAGATCCACCGGCGATGACCCGCTTGATGGCCAACTTCTTCGCTCGCCGCACGACGTTCTCGATCATGGCCCCCGACGAGAAGTCCCGGTAAAAGAGCACCTCTTTGTCGCCGTTGGCGTAGGTCACTTCGAGGAAACGATTCTCCTCGTCGGTTCGATACATCGACTCGACGGTCGCGTCGATCATTCGAGAGACGGCCAGTTCCGGGTCTCCGGACGATGACACCTCATTGGCGTCGATCGGAATGTCGGTGGTCAAGTAGCGAGCGAAAATCTGTCGAGCCGCCGCCTCGGTCGGACGTTCGATCTTGATCTTCACGTCGAGGCGACCGGGCCGCAAAATGGCGGGGTCGATGAGGTCCTCGCGGTTGGTCGCGCC
>RHCK01000037.1 GCA_010030605.1 Acidimicrobiia bacterium | reverse complement strand
CCACCCACATGCTCGACCATGGGGCCGATCTGCGCATCGTTCAAGAGATGTTGGGGCACGCCTCGATCTCCACCACCCAGGTGTACACGCGCGTGTCCCAAGAGCGCTTGTTCGATCAATATCGTTCGGCGCACCCACGGGCCACCGTCGGTCGGGGGAGCTGAGGTTCGCGATCGTGTTCGTTGGTCGACTGGCGCACCTGGTTCGACGATGGTGGGGGTCGCTATCGACGCGACCGCCCTCGACGGAGGATTCCGATTGGGTCGCCGCGCACCTGAATGCGGGGGAGCGAGGTATTTTCGAACGTCTGTCGGTCGCTGATCGTCGTCACGCGGTACTGGTGGCGCGTCGATTCGTCGATCTGTGTCCCGCGGCCAGTCGGGACCATGTGGCGGCCGCACTACTTCACGACGTGGGCAAGACACGCAGTGCTCTCTCGACCGGTGAACGGGTTCTGGCAACTTTGGTGGGGCCGAGAACACATCGTTTTCGGGAATATCACGACCATGAACGCATCGGTTGGGACATGTGTCGAGAGGCGGGTTCGTCTCCGGCGACTCTGGACCTGTTGGCGGGGCGGGCGGATCCTGCCGTGGTCGACGCCCTGCGTCGCGCCGACAACATCTGACCGTCGCCGTTTCCCGCGTGCGGGATCCTTTAGATTTCGTTCGACGGATCGCCATGTCCCGGTCACCGTGATCGGTCTACGATCGACTCTCGTGCGCGACAAGGCTCCCTTGCGAAAGAGAACGGTGAGAGCGCCGATCTTTCTCGTGTTGGTCGTGCTGTTGTCGGCACTTTTCGCTGGTGTGAGCACGGAATCGGTCTCGGCGGCACCGGCCGGGGCGTCGGCGTTTCGTGGAATGGCGCCGGTTCGAATTCTCGACACGCGCACCGGGCTGCGTCCGACCGCGAAGTCGTCGACCGTTCTTGCCGTTGCCGGTGCGAACGGGGTCCCGGCCAACGCGACGTCGGTGGTTCTGAATGTCACGGCGTATCAACCCGATGGCGAGGGCTATATCACGCTCTATCCGTGGGGATCGGCGACTCCGAACACGTCGAACGTGAACATGCAGAACCGACGGGCGATCGTGTCGAATCTCGTCACCACGAAAGTTGGATTGTGGGGCAACGTCGTTCTGTATTCATCGGTCGGCGTCCATCTGATCGTCGATGTGTTCGGCTACTACGTTCCCGCCGCAACGTCTCGCGCTGGTCGATTCATTCCGGTCGATCCCACGCGGCTGTTGGACACTCGCAAGACCACGCGAGTCGCACCGGGCGGTCGGGTGACGGTTCCGCGACCGACGAACGCGCCATCTGACACCGAAGGCTTGGTCTTCAACATCACGGCGGTGAATTCCGGAGTGCGCTCGGACGGTTTTGCCTATTGGTCGGCGACGCCGGCGGGAAGTCCCGAGCCGGCAACGTCGAACCTCAACATCCTCGATGTGGGTCAGACCATCGCGAATCAGGTGATCGTGAAACCATCGGCGTCGGGAGTCGATTTTTACTCGTACGCCGGCGGCGACCTGATCGTGGACTACATGGGGTACTACACGGGGTCGAGCGACGGCGACAGCGACATCGGTCTGTACGTCCCGATTTCATCGACCCGATTGCTCGACACCCGTTCATCTCCCAATCCACTGGGTGCGAACGTGGCGGTTCATCACGGTTGGTCGGTCGAAGTGGCGACCGGGGGTGTGGCGGGAATTCCGGTGAATGGTGCATCGGCGGTGGCGTTGAACGTCACGATGACGCGCGCACACGACGATGGCTACGTCACGGTGTATCCCGCGGGCGCAGTGCGCCCCGATGCGTCGAATCTGAACGCCGATCGAGCCGGTGTCACGGCCCCGAATCACGTGCAGGTGAAGAACGGCACGCGGGGAGTGACCCTGTATTCGTACGGAGGAGCCGATCTCATCGTGGATGTCTTCGGATGGTTCGTGGGATTCGCGAATTCCTCGACGTATCCAGCGCCGGTGAACACGTTGCCCGATGCGCAACTGTTCCCGGGAACGCTGAACATCCCGGACATCAAACTGACGACCAAGGTTCGAGAACAGGTGATGATGGTCGACCGCGACCCGTCGCATCTGATCGAATCGCGCACCCCGAGTCAACCCGGCAACGTGGCGATCTTTGGCCATCGCGTGTCCCATGGGCACGAGTTTCGAAATCTCGACAAGTTGAAGATCGGTTCGTTCATCTACCTGACCGTGGACGGCAAGCAGTATTCGTATCGCACGACGGCCATCGATATTCGTACCCCAACGGATCCGCTGCTGTACGCCTCGACGACGAACGATCAGACGTTGTCGTTGGTGGCGTGTCATCCACCCGGAAGCGTGAAGTTCCGAATCGTGGTCCACGCCGAATTGTTCGACATTCGAACGCTGTAGCCGTCGTTAGCCCTCGAGCGGCAGGAGCCCGATGTTGTCGTAGGCCCGTTGCAAGGTGCGCGATGCGACGTTGCGTGCTTTGTCGGCACCGACCCGCAACAAGCGGGACAGTTCGGCGCGGTCTCCCATGAGTTCCCGATAGCGATGTTGGATCGGGGTGAGCAATTCGACCACCGCTTCGCCGGCGTCGTTCTTCAACGGCCCATACTGCGTGTAGCGGCCGGCCACGTCGTTCGGTGATTGGCCGGTGCAGGCCGCCAGGATCTCGACGAGGTTCGAGACGCCGGGTTTGTTGGCGCGATCGAAACGCACCTCGCCGTCGGAGTCCGTGACCGCCCGCTTGAACTTCTTCATGATGGCGGCCGGCTCGTCGAGAAGGTAGACGATTCCGGCTTCGGAGCTGGAAGACTTCGACATCTTGGCCGTGGGCTCTTGGAGATCGGTCACCTTGGCTCCGGCTTTGGGTGTCACCACCTTGGGGACAACGAAGGTGTCCCCGAACCGGCCGTTGAAACGCATGGCGATGTCGCGGGTGATCTCCACGTGCTGACGCTGGTCTTCGCCCACCGGCACTTCGTCGGCGTCGTACAACAAAATGTCGGCCGCCTGCAGCGCCGGATACGTGAAGAGTCCGGCGGAGACGAAATCGGCCTCTCGTTTGGCAGCCTTGTCCTTGAATTGGGTCATGCGACTGAGCTCGCCATACGAGACGGTGCATTCCATGATCCAGCCGAGTTGCGAGTGCTCGGGCACGTGGCTCTGCACGAAGACCGTGGCGATTTCGGGATCCAGCCCGACGGCGAACAGGGTGGCCGCCAAGTCGAGGGTGCTCGGCCCGACGACCCCGGGACGATCGGTGACCGTGAGGGCGTGCAGATCGACGATTCCGTGAAAAGCATCGCATTCGTGTTGCCCACTGACCCAGTTCCGAAGAGCGCCGAGGTAATTGCCGAGGTGGACGACTCCGGTGGGTTGGATGCACGACAAGACGCGGGTCACGGCGTCAGGCTAACGGTGACGACTGGTGTGGCGAGGGTGTATTGACGGCTCGGCGAAGAAGGGTCCATGCTCGCCCCGCCGATTAGCCTTGACATCATGGCTGTCGACGTCTCCACCCCCGTGTTCGAGGGGCCGTTCGACCTGCTGTTGCACCTGATCTTGAAAGAACAGGTCGACATCTACGAGGTCAGCTTGTCGGTCATCGTCGATGCCTACCTCGCCGAGTTGGCCGCCATGCAGTCGCTCGATCTGGAGGTGGCCACCGAGTTCCTGCTCATCGCGGCGACCTTGGTCGAACTGAAGGCGCGGCGACTGTTGCCCGGACGCGAGGACGTCGATCTCGACGAGGAATTGGCTCTCTGGGAAGAGCGCGACCTGTTGCTCGCGCGGTTGCTCGAGTGCAAGACCTTCAAGGACGTGGGTCAGGTGTTCGGACGTTTGGCCGATGCCGCCGACCGGACGTATGCCCGCAAATGCGGGCCCGACGAACGTTTCGCCGAATTGATGCCCGACCTTCTGGAGGGTGTGAAACCGAAGCAGGTTCATGCGGCCTACGTGCGCGCCACCACCCCGAAGGTCGTTCCGAAAGTCGACCTATTCCATGTCGCGGTGATCAAGGCCAGCGTCAGTGACGCCTTGGCCGAATTGGTGGACGAATTGCCGCGGATCCGGCGCATCAGCTTCCGACGACTCACCGCCGATTTTGCCGAACGAATGGAAGTGATCGTTCGCTTCCTCGCTCTGCTCGAACTCTTCAAACAGGGGTACGTGGAACTCGATCAGGGTGAGCGTTTCGGTGACATCGACATCGTGTGGGTTGGCGATGACGCGGCAATGGCGATCGGTTCCATACCGATCGACGACTACGAAGGCTGAGAGAGCACATGACGGACAACGACGACAATCAGAGCGGAGCGATCGACGCCCAGTTGGTTCGCGCGCTCGAAGCCATCATTCTGGTGGCCTCCGAACCGGTGTCGCCCGAATTGTTGGCCCAGATTCTGGAACAGCCGATCGATGTCGTGACCTCGTTGTGCGAATCGTTGGCGAGTGCGTACGACGACGCGGGACACGGCTTCCAGCTGGTTCAAGTGGCTGGCGGTTACCGCTATCAGAGTCACCCCGACGTGGCGGCCTACGTGGAGCGCTACATCCTCGACGGACAGCGAGCGCGTTTGTCGGGCGCGGCTCTCGAGACGTTGGCGATCATTGCGTACAAGCAACCGATCTCGCGAGCCCAGGTGGCCGCCATCCGCGGCGTCGACCCCGATGGCGTGATGCGAACCTTGCAGGGTCGTGGTTACATCGACCAGGTGGGGCGTGACCCGGGGCCCGGTCAGGCCGTGATGTGGGGAACCACTCCGGCGTTTCTCGAAAAGTTGGGCATCAACTCCATCGCCGATCTTCCGGCCATCGCCGAGTTCGTCCCCGGAGCGGACGTGGTCGAGGCGCTCGAAGAGGGATTGCGCATTCCGCACGTCGTCGATGTTCCGACGACCGATGGTCCGGCGCCGGTCACCGAACTCTGAAAATGGTCGACCGCCGTCCCGAACCTCCGCTGTGGGAGCAGTTGGCGGCCAAGTCGAAGCTGCTTCCCCAAGGCGACCGTTTGCAGAAGGTGCTCGCTCGACTCGGCTTCGGCTCGCGTCGCGTGTGCGAGGAGATCATCGCGGCCGGTCGCGTGAGTGTGAACGGAGAAGTCGCGGGGCTCGGTCGGAGAGTGCAAGTCGAGACCGATCGGATCGAGGTGGATGGCGTGCCGGTCGGAGCGAGACCGGGACTCGTCTACTACCTCGTGAACAAGCCGACCGGTGTGGTGACCACGTCGAGCGACACGCACGGTCGTCCGATCGTCATCGACATCGTTCCTCCCGAACCACGGGTGTTTTCGGTTGGTCGACTCGACGCCGACACCGAGGGATTGATTCTGCTGACCAACGACGGTGACCTCGCCAACATGATCGCTCATCCCAGTCACGGAGTCGAGAAGGAGTACCTGGCCGAAGTGGATGGGGGCGAGGTGACATCGAGCCAACTGAAGCGACTCCGTGATGGAGTCGAGTTGGACGACGGACCGACCGCCCCGGCCAAGGTGAGCCAGCCCGAGACCGGCGTGTTGCGGATCGTCATTCACGAGGGACGTAACCGACAGGTGCGACGGATGTGCGACGCCGTCGGTCATCCGGTGCGTCGGTTGGTGCGAGTGCGCATCGGACCGATCAGCGATCGGTCGTTACGTCCCGGTGAGTGGCGCGAATTGTCGATGGAGGAACTGCGAGCCCTAACCGAGGCGGTGGCCGAGGAAACTCGCAAGTACGATCGAGGGCGATGAGTCTGAGTTCGCCCACCGCCGGCCGTCGCGCCAATGTGCTTGGACTGGGCCTGATCGGCGGTTCGATCTGTGTCGCATTGCGCGATCGAGGTTGGGTGATCAGTGGCGATGACAACGATCAAGGTCGGGTGGCCGAGGCGTTGTCTCGTGGCATCATCTCCGCCGCCGGCCTCGACCCCGCCGCCGAGATCACGTTCGTTGCGGTGCCGGTGATGGCCGTGGTGGACCAAGTGCGACGCGCACTGGTCGAAACCTCCGGAGTGGTCACCGACGTCGGAAGTGTGAAGACGGCGGTGTGCGGAGCCATCGGCGATGCTCGGTTCATTGGTGGCCACCCGATGGCCGGTAGTGAACTCGAGGGTCTCGACGGCGCGGATCCCGACCTCTTCGCCGGCGCGGTGTGGGTTTTGACGCCCACCAGTGGCACGTCGGACGCTGCTTTCTCGACGGTGGCCGCCATCGTGAACGATCTGGGTGCCGAAGTCGTGGGTCTGGACCCCGCGCGACACGACGAATTGGTGGCCGTCGTGAGCCACGTTCCGCATCTCACCGCGGCCACGCTCATGGGAGTTGCCGGATCGCGGGCCACCGAACACGCGGCATTGTTGCGCTTGGCGGCGGGCGGATTTCGCGACATGACGAGAATCGCCTCCGGTCACCCGGCGATTTGGCTCGACATCTGCAACGAGAATCGTGAGGCGATCGTGGCCACCTTGACGATGCTCATCGATGGATTGTCGTCGATGAAGTCCATCGTGGCCGAGGGTGATCGCGCACAACTTCTCGCCCGATTGACCACAGCGCGCGAAGCGCGTTCGAACCTTCCGAGCCGTATCAAGATGCCCTCGGAACTTTCCGAGGTCCGAATCCCCATTCCCGACCGTCCGGGCGCGGCGGCCGAGGTGTTCACGTTGGCAGCGGAGATCGGTGTCAACATCGCGAACTTCGAGGTCGTGCACTCGGTCGAAGGAGATCGTGGTGTGGCGGTGGTTCTGGTGGACAGCGCGAACGCGGAACTCTTCCGAGGGGGTCTGCTGGCTCGCGGATTCCGACCAGCGATCCAACGATTGGACTGACATGGAGTCGTCGGCGC
Organism: Acidimicrobiia bacterium; assembly: GCA_010030605.1. Taxonomy (GTDB): domain Bacteria; phylum Actinomycetota; class Acidimicrobiia; order Acidimicrobiales; family Ilumatobacteraceae; genus Casp-actino8. The sequence continues at coordinate 2,828 of RHCK01000037.1, read as the reverse complement.
CCCTGCCCACCGCCGCGGGACCGGTCCGCGCGACGGTGACCGTTCCGGGATCGAAGAGCATCGCGAATCGCGCCTTGGTCTGTGCCGCGTTGGCTCGTGGGACGTCGACGTTGAGGAACGTGGCTCCCGGTGAGGACACCGCGGCGATGATCGACTGCCTTCTCGCCCTGGGCGTGAGAGTTTCGACGTCCGGTGAGGTCGCCACGATCGAGGGTGGAGACGGTCGAGTTCGCGGAGGCGGTGTTCTGGACGCTCGTTTGGCCGGTACGACGTCGCGCTTCATGACGGCCGTGGCCGCGTTGGGTGATGCAACGAGCACCGTCACGGGCGGGGAGGCCCTACGGCGTCGTCCGATGAGCGACCTCCATGATGCGTTGCGAAGCCTCGGGGCGAACCTCACGTCCGACGGTGGTTGTTTGCCGGTGGCGGTCGCGCGAGGGGAATTATCCGGCGGCGTCGTGCGACTTCGTGGTGACGTGTCGAGTCAATTCGTGTCGGCTCTGATGATGATTGGTCCGTTGCTCGACGACGGGTTGCGCATCGAATTGACGACCCCACTCGTGTCTCGCCCGTACGTGGCCATCACGGCGTCGGTGATGTCGTCTTTCGGTGCTTCGGGCATCACGGTCGGTGATCGTGGAATCGGTATCGAACCGTCGTCGTACGTTGGTTGCGATTACCACATCGAAGCCGATGCATCGTCGGCCTCGTATCCGTTGGCGGCGGCGGCGATCACCGGTGGGTCAGTGCGAGTCGACGGATTGGGGGAGGACGCGTTGCAGGGAGACGCGCGATTCGCCGACATCATGGAATCAATGGGCTGTTCGGTGAAACGCACGAAATCATCGACGACGGTGACCGGTTCGAACTCTTTGCGCGGTGTCGACATTGATATGTCGGAAATCTCCGACCTGGTGCCGACGGTGGCCGCCGTGGCCGCCTGTGCGACGTCGACCACCCGTATCACCGGTGTCGGGTTCATTCGACGCAAGGAAAGCGATCGCATCGGGGATCTGGTGAGAGGTCTCGTCGCGATTGGCTGCTCGGCGGTCGAGGAGGACGATGGACTGCGCATCGAGCCGACACCAACTTCGACCTATCACGGCGCTCCTTTGTTGGTTCATGATGATCATCGATTAGCCATGGCGTGGTCGTTGCTGGGCCTCGTCGTGCCGGGTGTCTCGGTCGACGATCCATCGGTGGTCGCCAAGAGTTGGCCCGAATGGTGGAACGTGAGAACCGCCCTTCTGGGTGACGTCCATCGGTAAACTCGACTCCGATGAACGCGCCCGACGTCCACGGTGACGCGACGACCACCATTGCGGCTTTCGACGTCGACTGCACCTTGACGCGACGCGACTGCGTGGTTCCCTTCCTGAAAGAGATCGCCGGGTGGCGTTGGTACCTCGGTCTCGCTCGACGCATCGTTCCGCTCACGATGGCGATTCTTCGACGCGATCGCGACACGGTGAAGGGCTTGGTGACCGCGGCCGCGGTGGCTGGTCGTTCGGCTGAAGTCGTGCGGTCGTCGGCGGAACGTTTCGCAACTCGAGTCTTTCCAGCCTGGTTGCGCTCGGACACGGTTCAACGTTTGCGATGGCATCGCGAACAAGGTCATCGGATCGTCCTCGTGTCGGCGTCGTACCGGGACTATCTGGAGCACTTGGCACGCATGCTCGGTTGTGATGATGTGTTGGCCACCGAGATCGAGGTCGGAAACGGTGGTTCCTGCACCGGACGCATCAAGGGGCGCAACTGTCGCGGCATCGAGAAAGAGCGTCGTCTGCGCGATTGGATGACCAAACATGGGCTGGTGGGTGCTCGATTGTTCGCGTACGGCGATTCGGCGGGAGACGACCAGATGTTGGCAATGGCCAACGTGCCGGTGCGCGTGGGGCGGGACCCGATCACGACCGAACCGGTGGCGGCATGAGCGCACGCGCACACCTGAGAGAGGCTCGTCCCAAGCAGTGGGTCAAGAACGTTCTCGTCTTCGCGGCTCCCGGCGCCGCCGGTGTGTTGAACGAGTGGTCAGCACTGTGGCCCACCTTGGTGGCCTTCGTCGCTCTGAGCATGGCGGCCAGTGGAACCTATTACTGGAACGACATCCTCGATGTGGAAGCCGATCGTGCGCATCCGCGCAAACGTGCGCGGCCCATCGCGTCGGGTGCGGTGTCGATGACGAGCGCCCGTCTGATCGGAACGATTCTTCTTTTGGGCGGTGTGGCGATCGCGTTCGTTCCCGATTGGCGGTGTGGTGTCGCGGTGAGCGTGTACGTGGCGTTGACGGTCTCCTATTCGGTGGTGTTGAAGCACGAGCCGGTGCTCGACCTGATGGCGGTGGCCGCCGGTTTCGTGTTGCGCGCGATCGCCGGCGCCGAGGCATCGGGTGTGGAGATGAGCACCTGGTTCCTTTTGTGCGCCAGTTTCGGAGCACTCTTCATCGTCACCGGCAAGCGATATGCCGAGCTGCGCGATGCCGGCGAGAATGTTGGCGAAACCCGCGTGGCCTTGACCGAGTACAGCCTCGGGTACTTGCGCATCGTTTTGTCGGTGAGTTTGGCCGCGACGTTGGTGGCCTATTGCACGTGGGCGTTCGCCACCAAGGAAATTTCCGGTGCCACATGGCCGTTCTACGAGTTGTCGATCGTGCCCATGTTGGGAGCGCTACTCCGGTACCTGCTGGTGCTCGAACAGGGCCAAGGAGCGGCTCCCGAGGACGTGTTCACGGCCGATCGAACGTTGCAGGCGCTCGGGCTCGTGTGGGTCGTCATCTTCGGTTTGGGAGTGTACGTCGGTTGATCCGGACGTCTCCTCGCTGGTCATGA
>RHCK01000360.1 GCA_010030605.1 Acidimicrobiia bacterium | reverse complement strand
GCGACAACTGGCAACTGTTCGTTCCCGCATTGTCGAACGTCGAACACTGGGGCCAAGATCTCGACGCGGTGCTCGGTGACATCGAGTACGAATGGGCAAACTGCGCGTTGGTGCACGTTCTCAGCCCCGAGTTGGTCTGCGGCGTCATCGAACTGCGCGCCCTGCCCGACAGCGATCAGACCGGCCCGTTCAAATACCGGGTCAGCTACGAGGTGATGGACGACGTCATCCCCACCATCGACCTGTACAACGAGTTGAACGCCCTCAACGACGGCGTGGCGGGATGTCGTCTGGTGGTCGAGGGAACTCGCGTGGTGGCCATGTCGGATCTCACGCAGGAGAACTACGAGCATCTCGGAACGCACGTGAACGCGTTCGCCCGAAAGGTCTCCGGTTTGTCACCTCTTCTGTCGGCCATTCACGGCGTGGCCTGAGGGTCACGACCACCTTCGGTTCATCGAAATATTCGTCAACCGATTTCCGAACTTCACCTTTGGTTCACCCACACGAACCATTGTCCGCTTGGCGAAAAACGCCGGACCATAGACACGAGGTGAATCATGAGTGGACGAAGTCGTCGAACGCGTGCGGTGATGGGACTGACCGCACTTGGAGTTGGGGCCCTGATGGTCTCGGTGGGCACGGTTGCACGCGCCGTTCCGCCAATCGCTGCGGGCGGGCTGCAACTGGTGCCGGTGGGCACCTACGACGGTGGCGGACTTGCACGAGCCGAGATCGTCGCCTTTGACGCCGCGTCGAAGAGAATGTTCATCAACAACGGCGCCCAAAATCGCGTCGACATCGTGTCCATCGAGAATCCTTCCAGCCCGACCCTGATAACGAGCTTCGACGTTTCGAGTTACAACGGCTACACGAACAGTGTGGCGGCCGCGAACGGAATCGTGGCTGTGGCCATTGACGTGACGGCCTCCGTGGCGTCGAATGGCCTCAAGACCGCGAATGCCGGCAAAGTCGTCCTGATCGACACGAACGGCAACCTCGTTCGAAGCATCGATGTTGGCGTACAGCCCGACCACGTGAGTTTCTCGCCCGACAAAACCAAGATTCTCGTTGCAGGCGAGGGTGAGCCGTTGTGCGCCAACGATGACGCGTCGACCGTGGGCACCGACGAATCGACCGATCCGGCACGGGTGACCGACCCCAACGGCACCATCTCGATCATCGACGTTGCCGGTGGGGCCGCGAACGCGACAGTCACGACCCTCGACTTCTCCGCATTCAACAAGACCGCTCTCCTCGCCGAGGGTGTTCGAGTGTTTTTCCCCAATTCGACGGCTGCTCAAGACCTCGAACCGGAATACATCACGGTGAGCCCGGACAACACGACGGCCTTCGTGACTTTGCAGGAAGCCAACGCCGTGGCCATCGTCGATCTCGTCACGTCGTCGATCACCGACGTGGTTGGCTTGGGTTACAAAGACTGGGGTGCCAACACCGGCAACCTGCTGATCGATGCCAGCGACAAGGACAATGGCTCGAACGGAGCAGCCCGCAACATGGTCTCGTACGCCGGAGTTCCGTTGAAGGGCATGTACATGCCCGACTCGATCGCATCGTTCGCCCGCAACGGCCAGACCTACGTGGTCACCGCGAATGAAGGTGATTCACGAGATTGGACTTGCTACAAGGAAGAGGCTCGCATGGGTGACGCTGCTTTCAACGCCTATTGGACCGCTTCCGGCGCGGATGCCACCACGTACAAGACGAACCTTCGTTTGTCGCGACTAAAGACGACCACCGCATTCCCATCAAGCTCGACGGCGCCGTCCAGCCTTTACG
>RHCK01000359.1 GCA_010030605.1 Acidimicrobiia bacterium | reverse complement strand
GCCCGGAGCCGTATTCCCAAACGAGTCCGACATCGAACCAGCAGGGAGCTTCAGGATCACCGTGCCGTCAGAGCAACCCGAAACGATGACCGAGGCCGACGACGTGACGGCACCCGACACAGTGGCGATACACCCGGTCGCCGTTCCACCAAAGGTGAAGTCACTCGACTCGAGACCAGTCGGCGCACTGGAGAAGCTGAATGCGTACGACACCGAGGCCGCGTTCGTCGGGTTGGTGGCCGGTGAGTAGACGGCCGATGCGGTGATGCGCTGACCTCGTACGACGACCGCACTTCGCGCCTGCAATGAGGCGGGGAAGCCAATAGTCGGAAGAGCCAGCGTGGCGGTATTGCCGTTGACATCGGTCATAGTTCCGCCGTTGGCCGAGAGGGAGCTCGTCGATACGTAACTCAGGTCGGTGCTGAGGTCGCCATCCTGAACGGTGTACGAGAACCGAAGAGTCGTTGTACCCGATCCGGACACATAACTCGCGGTGCGGTCGGTGGTCCCGGTCTCGAGTAGCAATGTCGGCGTGCCATTGGTGGTGTTCACCGTCACGGCGTCGTCGAACACAACGTCGATCAGGACGGTCTGGCCGATGATGTAGGTGCCGTCCGCACTCGCCGTTACGGAGGTGACCGCTGGAGCGGTGTTGTCGATCGTTACGTAATCAACCGACTGCGCACTGACATTGTTGGCGTTGTCAATCGCGTAGGCGTAGAACCTGTCGCTCGCCAGCCCAGAAACAGCCAACGACGTGCTCTTATTGGTCGCATAGACGCCTTTGGCATTCGTCGATGCGGCGCCTGTGATGGACGTGGAGTTCGTCACGGTGACGGTCTGGCGTACGAGGTACAGGGATGCCACTTCGTTAGAGCTCATAGAGGCCGAGCCACCGATGACACCCAGCGCCTCGTCAGGGACGTCGGTGACCGTTTCATTGACCAGCTGTTCTGCCGGGACGGTGATCCTCACCCTGAAGGCCGGCATGGTGAACGACTCGCTCAGCAACACCGGTCCGGCGACGGCTGTGTCGGCGACCACGGTGACTCGCGATGTGACGGTGCCATCGGTGTCATCGTTTACCCCAAACACGACACCAACCAATGCGTCGTCGCCGACTTTCACCCTCACGTTCAGCGAGTCGATCACCGGGCTCTCCGACACGGACTTCACCATCGGCGGTACGGCAACCGGATGCTCGGTGAACCCGCCCGCCTCGTCGGGCACCACGATCACTGTCACGACGTCGGGGTGCTCGGCGGGGACCGTGACCCTCACACTCAGGGCATTGATGGTGTCGGACCTGGCGGGCAACTCCGGCCCCACCATTGCATCCGTCAGTTCGACTCTCACGATCGACCGCACCGCCCCGAGTGCGTCGGCATCTCCCACATTGGCGTCTGGTTCCGACGCGGGCGTGAGTGCGAGCGACTCGAAGACGAACCTCACCACCGTCACCGTCTCGGCGACGACCCCCGAGGCAACGGGCTCGCTCACCTTCACGGCGACATCAGGTTCGACGAGCATCACCTGCACGGCCACGGTCACCTCGTCGAGTGGCTCATGCGTCATCACGGGGTTGACCGAAGGCACCTGGAGCGTCTCGGCGGTCTTCACCGACGCCGCGGGGAACGCCGGTCCGGCTTCATCCGTGACGACGCTCACCATCGACACCACGGCACCGACAGTGTCGATCACGGCTCCGAATCCACTCGTCAACTCGCTGCCTGTGACCTACACGCTCACGTTCAGCGAGAACGTCAACGGCCTCATTTGGTCTGACTTCTCGAACAGTTC
>RHCK01000358.1 GCA_010030605.1 Acidimicrobiia bacterium | reverse complement strand
CGCCGAGATCGTCGCTCATGTTTTGGAACACGTCGGTTGACCATGGTCGTCGATCGCGTCGAGGACATTGGTCCTTTCCTCTTGCACGGGGTTGACCGAAGATTTGGCTATTGCGACACTGCATGATGTGAATCGCCGATTCGTTCAGACGTCGAACATTGCCGGAGCCGGCGAAAGGTCCGAACGTGAAGCGAGATGGGCATGGATGTTCTTCGCGGGAACCTTCGTGGTGCTCCTCCTCAATGGCGTGTGGTCGTTGTTCGTCGGCACCGCATCAATGGGAGGTGACGAGAGTGAACTCGTCCAAGGGTGGTCAGGCGTGTTGCGGAACTCGCCGGCGTATCTCTTGCTCGTCGTTGTCGCATTCCTCGGCGTTGTGTTCGCGACCAAAGCGGGAGTTCACGGGTCGAATCGGGCCAACGCCGCGTTGATCGCAACCTCCATCGCGCTCCTATTTGCGCTCGCGTCGGTCACGCGCGATGCGGCGGAAGTCGTCATGACGACTCGGGCGGCCACCGTCGCATGGATCGCCTTCGCCGTGGACGTGATCGCAGTGGTCATCGTTCACGTTGTGGCTCGCCGAGCGATTGGTCACGCCTCCTCACACTGACGATCGCCACCGTGCGCACATAGGCTTCGCTCATGGCCGTTCAATCCATGACCACCTACTTGTGGTTCGACAATCAAGCTCTCGAGGCCGCGCGCTTTTACGTCGACTTGTTTCCCCAATCACGACTCGGCGACATCAGCTACTACCAAGCCGACGCACAACAGCCCGAAGGCTCCGTTCTTACGGTCGAGTTCGAGATTCTTGGCCGGGCGTTCGCCGCGCTCAACGGCGGTCCGCAATTCCCGCACAGCGAAGCGGTGAGCTTCCAGGTGTCCTGCGAAACGCAAGAAGACGTCGATCGGCTGTGGGATGCCCTCGTGAGCGACGGAGGGAGCGAGAGCCAATGCGGCTGGTGCAAAGACAAGTGGGGTGTCAGCTGGCAGATCATTCCGATTGCACTCGAGCGCGCATTGAAGGGTCTCGATGGATACGACAGTGATTACGCGTTCCGGTCGATGATGAAGATGTCCAAGATCGTGATTGCCGATCTTTCTCCCAATCGGTGACGACCGAAAATCACAGACCGTTCTCGGACCTGAATTGAGCGACGATCGCGTTCGCGTGTCCGTGACCCATTCCGTGGTCGTTCTTCGACGTGGCGACCATCTCGGAATGCCTCGCGCTCTTCATTTTTCCGAGGAGTGACGTCCAATGAGAGATGGGCTTTCCGTACTTCTTCTCGATGGACGGGAAATACGATGCCGGACCTTTGACTTTTTCTGCAGCCATATCGAAAGGCTAGGGACCACCTAAACACAGAATGTCAAGCGCTGATGTCGGCCACCAACGGCAACCTGACGGCGCTGGAACTCAACGAAAACGAAAACCTGAATTTGGCGCAACCGTGAAGCATGCAACCGCGGCGACAATCCTTGGGCGGAGACGCGCGGCGGATCCTGATCGCTCCGAAAACGTCCATGCATCGCCATCCGAATTACCAGACTCCGTCGGCGACACCGTCTCGCCGACGGGCCGGGCTGTTCTATACTCAAGGTATGGAACGAATCGTCATCCGATCCCGAGCCCGTCGACTCGGCGGCTTGATACCCCTCACGGTCGCCGCGCTACTTGTTACATCGATTAGCGAGACGCACGCCACGACATCGTCGCCGACGCAAGTCGGCAACGACATCGACGGCGAAGCCGCCGGTGACCAATCGGGGTCTTCAGTGGCGATGTCAGCCAACGGCACCCGC
>RHCK01000357.1 GCA_010030605.1 Acidimicrobiia bacterium | reverse complement strand
TCGACGCCGCGGTCGATCGAATCGTCGCCCATCACGGTCGTCTCGATGTGCTGATCAACAACGCCGGCATCGCTCCCCCGCGCGACGAGGCTCGGGTGATGTTGAACTACGAGAACCAGGCCAAGCGCATGGAAGGTCGAGTGGGTGACATGGTCCCGGTCGATTACACGGTCGGCATGTCGGACGAACAATGGGATCGGATGATTCGCATCCACTTGTACGGAACCTTTCATGGAACGCGCGCCGCATTGCGACACATGACGCCGCAACGCTCGGGATCCATCGTCAACATCTCGTCCATCCTCGGGCTGCGTCCCGCGGCCGGCGCCCCGCATTACAGCGCGGCCAAGGCCGGCATCATTGCCTTGACGAAGTCCGTGGCTCAGGAAGTCGCGCCGTTCGGAGTACGGGTGAACGCGGTGTGTCCCGGATGGGTGGACACTCCGTTGCTGGCTCCCTTCGATGAGATCACGCGAGCGGCGATCGTGATGCAGACGCCGATCGGACGCATGGCCCGTCCCGAGGAACTGGCCGAAGTCGTGCGTTTCTTGGCCGGTCCGGAATCGTCGTATTGCGTGGGTGAGGTCTTCCCCGTTTCGGGAGGTTGGGTCTGATGCCGACCATTTTCAGTCGAATCATCGCCGGGCAAATTCCCGGAACCTTCGTGTGGCGCGACGATCGGTGCGTGGCGTTCATGTCGATCAACCCGATGGCCCATGGGCACACGCTCGTGGTGCCCATCGCCGAGGTCGATCATTGGGTCGACGGTGATCCCGATCTGGTGGCGCACCTGTTCTCGGTGACCCGCATCATCGGCGTGGCGCAAAAGCGGGCATTCGGATGCGAGCGAGTGGGCGTGATCCTGGCCGGGTACGAGGTGCCGCACGCGCACATACACGTCATTCCGACCAACGACATGCGCGAACTGTCCTTCGCCAACGCCGCCGCCACGATCGATCGCGAATCGTTGGAGAAAGCCGCCGAGGCGATTCGTATCGAACTTCGACGCGACGGTCACGTCGGCGTGATCTGACATCCGGGATACCCGACATCGCCGAACGCACTCGAGAGCGTCGGACGTGGGTCGTCACAATGGCTCGATGAGCGAGGCGTCCTTGTTGCGTACCGAGTTCACCGCGGTGCCGACATCGCGCGGCGAGATGATCGACTCGTCGGCGGGAACCATGAGCGAAACGATGTCGTCGATGGGCGTTCCCCCCTGACCAACCGCCAACCATCGACTCCAATCATCGGGTTCGAGAATCACCGGCATGCGATCGTGAATGGGCGCCATCGTCTCGTTGGCTGCGGTCGTGATGATGCAACAGGTGTGCAGAGCCGGTGCTTCCGGGCCGAGGCGCGGGTCTTTCCATGTCGCCCACAATCCGGCCACGGCCAGCAACTGTCCGTCCCGCCGCGTGACGTACACCGGACGTTTCGGGCTCCGCGGTTCCACGTCGACCGTTCGCCATTCGTAGAAGCCGTCCATCGGGATGATGCATCGTTTGCTTGGCACCGACTGTCGGAACGACGGCTTCTCGAGAACCGTCTCCGAGCGGGCGTTGATCAATCGTGCGGCTCCGGAGGAATCCTTGGCCCAACTCGGAACGAGGCCCCATTGGAATCGTCCGAGACGGGTGTCACCCTGACCGTCACGGGCAATCGCCATGATTCGCGTGGTGGGCGGCACGTTGTAATTCGGCGTGAAGTCGTCGAACAGCGACGGGTTCGGAGGCTGAGCGTCGAACAGGCGGGCCACGACGTCCGGGGGTGTCAGGGACGTGAATCGACCGCACACGTCGTTCACCGTACCGGCAATCGGACGACCA
>RHCK01000356.1 GCA_010030605.1 Acidimicrobiia bacterium | reverse complement strand
TGCCCGGATCGAGGTTCGACGTCGCTTCGTCCAGAACCAACACCGCCGGGTCGACCAACGCCGCGCGCGCCAACGCCACGAGTTGACGTTCGCCGGCCGACAAGCGTGAGCCGCGTTCGCGCACTTCAGTGTCGAGTCCTTCGGGGAACTCGCGGAAACGTTCGAGCGCCCCGATGGACGCCAACGCCTGCTCCACCTCGACGTCGGACGCCGTGGGTCGGGCGATGCGAATGTTCTCGCGGATGGTGCCACCGAAACAGAAACCTTCTTGCGGCACCACCACGATGCGACGACGCAGGTCCGACATCGACGACTGACGCAGATCGACCCCACCGAAACTGACGGACCCCGTCGCACCGTCGACCGAACTCGGGTCGTACAAGCGGGCCATCAATTTGGCGAGCGTGGACTTGCCCGCACCCGTCGGACCAACGAGCGCGAGTCGTTCACCGTCGGGAACGGTGATGGAGACGTCGCGCAACGCCGGATGTTCGGCGGTTTCGTAACGGAAGGTCACGGCGTTCACGTCGATGGATCCGCGCGCGGGCAACGGCGTCGGGTCGGCCACTTCGTCGACATCGGGTTTGGCGTCGATGATGAGGAACAACTTGTGCAAGGCCGCGGTCGACGATTGCACGGTGTTATACAACTGGCTCAATTGCTGGACCGGATCGAACAAGTTCGCCAACAGAAGGATGAACGCGGTGACGGTGCCGATGCTCACCGAATCACGGTGGACCAGCCAACCGCCGATTCCGATGATTGCCCCGGTGGCCGCGATACCGGCGAACTCGACCAAGCCGAAGTACCACGTGCTCACCTTCACGCTGTGCATGTGGGAATCGAACAGCGCTCGGTTCGTCGCCGCGAAGCGACGCGACCGGTTCGCCTCCTGACCGTAGGCCTGAATCACGCGCACGCCGGTGATGCCTTCCTGCAAAGTGGACAAGTTGTTGCCCACCTTCTCGCGCACGTCCAAATAGGCCTTGTTCGACTGCTTCTGGAACCGCACCGAAGCCAACACCAACATCGGAAGAACCACCATGGCCACCAGCGCCAACTGCCACGACATCACGAACAGCAGAATCGTCGCCAACACCAGGAGCAGGAACGCCGACACGAACTGCAGCAGACCGAACTGGATGAGCTCCCCCATCGATTCGATGTCGTTCGTCATTCGCGAAACGAGGACGCCGGCCTTCTCACGATCGAAGAACGCCATCGATTGACGTTGCAGTCGTTCGAACACCGTGAGCCTCAAGGTGCGCAGGAACCCTTCACCGGCCCGGTTGACCGCGAGATATTGCATTCGACCGACGACGTACCCGAACGCGGTCACCACCAGATAGACGCCGATCAACCAATTCAGAACCCGACCGTCACCCTCCTTGATGCCGTGATCGATCGCGTAGCGCAACAGCGTCGGACCAGCCAGAGTGACGAGCGTGCTGAGAAGAACCAAGCCGAGAGCGGCGTGCAAGGTGCGTCGCTGGGGCGTGGCCATGTCGTAGGTGCGACGCAGCGTGCGCAAGGTCTGTACGCGATCGAGGCGATCCTCGTCGCTGGTCGCGGCCATGTTGAACATTCAGACCACGTCCTCGTCGGCGGAATTGCGAACCGCGCGGCGTCCTTCGATCACGGTGGCCACCGCGTCGGGGCCGGGACTCGGTGCGTCGTCGTCGCCGTCCTCGTCGCGCACGGCCCACGCCGCCAGCACTTGTCGATACCGCTCGTTGGTGGCCAGCAACTCGTCGTGCGTTCCGACCGCCGCCGCGCGTCCTCCATCGAGGAGCACCACGGTGTCGGCCAGAGCGATCGTTCCGGGGCGAT
>RHCK01000355.1 GCA_010030605.1 Acidimicrobiia bacterium | reverse complement strand
CACCGCGGCCGGCCTCGAGAGCTCGGTCTACGCCGTCATCGCCATCGCGATCGCCATCGGTGTGGCCTTGGCCATTGGTGGTGGCAACTTGGTGTTCAGCCTCTACCTCGTGGCCCTCACCGGCATGGGCATGTTGGCCACCACGGGTGTCATCGTCTCCGAGGACACCTTCGGTCCCGTCAGTGACAACGCCGCCGGTATCGCCGAAATGTCGGGCGAATTCCACGGCGAGCCCGAGAAGATCATGGTGGCCCTCGACGCCGTTGGAAACACCACCAAGGCCGTCACCAAGGGCTTCGCCATCGGCTCGGCCGTCATCGCCGCCGTCGCGTTGTTCGCGTCGTTCATCGAGACCGTCGGTGCCGAACTGGGCACCAAGATCGTCGACGAGACGCGTGGCGTGTTCGACCAGTTGCCGGTGAACGTCGCCGACCCGAAGGTCTTCATCGGTCTTCTCGTCGGTGGATCGGTTCCGTTCCTCTTCTCGGCTCTGGCCATTCGCGCCGTGGGTCGTACCGCCGGCGTGGTGGTTCAGGAAGTGCGCAGCCAGTTCGCCGACGGCGGAATCATGGCCGGCACCAAGAAGCCCGACTACGGCCCGGTCATCGACATCTGCACCAAGGCGTCGCTGCGCGAGTTGGCCACCCCGGCCCTGCTCGCGGTGTTGACTCCCGTCGTCATCGGCTTCGGTGTGTCGTGGCAGGCGCTGGGCGCCTTCCTCGCCGCGGTCATCCTCGTCGGTCAGCTCATGGCCAACTACCTCAGCAACGCTGGTGGTGCGTGGGACAACTCGAAGAAGTACATCGAAGACGGTCACCATGGCGGCAAGGGCAGCGATGCTCACAAGGCCGCGGTCATCGGTGACACCGTCGGTGACCCGTTCAAGGACACCGCTGGTCCGGCGCTCAACCCGCTCATCAAGGTGATGAACCTGGTGTCGCTGTTGATCCTTCCGGCCATCATCAACAACCAGGACAATGACGGAACCCGTTTCGCTGTCGCTGGTGCGGCGCTCGTCGTGTTGATCGGAGCAATCATCTTCTCCGGTCGTCAGACCTCGAACATCAAGGCCACCGCCTGATCTTCGTCGTCACATAGCAACGCCAGAAAGGGCGCCTCGGTTCACCGGGGCGCCCTTTCTCTTTGTGCACGAACTAGCGTCGCCTCATGCTCGCTCTGTTCGATGTCGAATCCTGGATCGAAAGCGGTGGCCTCGCCATCCTGGCCGCCATTGTGTTCGCCGAGTCCGGACTACTCGTCGGTTTCTTCTTGCCCGGCGACTCGTTGCTCTTCATCGCCGGATTCCTCACATCAGCGGCCGGCCCCGAAGCGTTGGGGGTGAAGCCCGATTCCTTGCCGTCGCTCCCCCTCGTCGCGATCGTCGTCGTGCTGGCGGCCATCATCGGCGATCAGGTCGGGTACATGTTCGGGCGCAAGGTCGGACCCAGCCTTTTCCAGCGTGAGGAGAGTCGACTGTTCAAACCGTCGCACGTCGCCAAGGCCCGCAATTTCATGGACAAGCACGGTTCGAAGACCATCGTGATGGCGCGGTTCGTCCCGATCGTGCGCACGTTCGCCCCCATCGTGGCCGGCGTCAGCAACATGCAGTATCGAACCTTCGTCACGTTCAACATCGTGGGAGGAGTTCTTTGGGGTGCCGGGCTCACCACGCTCGGCCATTACCTCGGCGACATCTCTTGGGTGAAGGACAACATCGAGATCGCGTCATTGGTCATCGTTTTCATTTCGATTCTGCCGATGGTCATCGAATACGCACGACACCGACGACACCAGCGCGCGCACTGAGCCCCATCAGTTGCGTCGACACCAA
>RHCK01000354.1 GCA_010030605.1 Acidimicrobiia bacterium | reverse complement strand
ACCCACTCGTCACCGTCGAGCACCGCGCGACACTCGAGGTTCTTCGCATCCGACGACGCCACGTCGGGTTCGGTCATGGCGTACGCAGAACGGATCTCGCCCGCCAACAACGGCTCGAGCCACTTCTTCTTCTGTTCGGGCGTGCCCACTCGCTCGAGCACTTCCATGTTGCCGGTGTCGGGAGCGCTGCAGTTCATGGTCTCCGACGCGATGGGGTTCTTGCCCAGTTCGACCGCGATGTAGGCGTAGTCGAGGTTGCTCAGACCCTCACCGGTTTCGGCGTTGGGCAGGAAGAAGTTCCACAACCCGGCCTTTTTGGCCTTGGCCTTCAACGAGTCGAGCAGTTCCAGCTGACCCTTCCCATACCCCCAGTGATCGGCGCGACCCTCACCCAAGCGGTAGAACTCGGCGGTCACCGGCTCCACTTCCTCGTTGATGAACCTCACCACGGCTTCGTACAAGGGGACGACCTTGGCCGACATGGCCAGATTCATCGCGTCATCGGTGGCGATACCTGAGTGCATTCCTGGTTTGGGCATGTTCCGAGCGTAGTTCTTGATTCCTTTGCCCCTATTGTTCGGGCACGAGAGGCGTGACTTTGGTCCATGTTCGACCCGGGTGATCGCCGGAGATTTCGAAACTTCGAGGGGGCTGAGTTGAAGTACGACCTCATCATTCGTGGTGGATCCGTGGTGGACGGCACGGGCAATCAGGTCATGGGTGAACGTTCGCTCGGTGACGACGATCCCACCGCCGACGAACTCGGACGCATGGCCGACATCGCCGAGGAATCGGTGGCCGGTGGCGCGGTCGGATTCTCCACGTCGCGCATCCTGTTGCACTTCGTCCCCGATGGTCGTTACGTGCCGGGCACGTTGGCCAAGATCAAGGAGTACGAAGCCATCGCCGACGGCATGAATCGCGCGGGCGGCGGATTGTTCCAATCGGTGAACGACTTCGGAACGAAGTTCGAACACGAGATCGAACTGCTTCGCACCATGGCCGGTCGCGCCGGCGACGTGTTGTTCTCCGGTGGTGCCGGTGACGGCGACATGCGTTACGTCGAATACTGGGACAACTTTCTCAACGAGACCGCATCCACCGTTGGTCGCATTTCCAGCGCCACGCAAACGCGTCCCGGTGGCACGTTGATGGGTCTGAAGCAAACACCTCCGGTGAAGGGCAAGACATGGGCGGCCATGATGGCGTTGCCCACCGTCGAGGAACGCCTCGCGGTGTTGCGCGATCCGGTGCGGCGCGCCGAACTCATCGAGGAAGGCAACCGCAAGGGCACGTGGTACGACCCAGCCAAGATCTATCCACTTGGTCTCGACGAGCTACCCAATTACAACGTCGACAATCCGACGTCCATCGCCACTTTGGCCGCGGCCGCCGGCGTGACGCCGGTCGAGCTCATCGTCGACCGATTGCTGCAGAGCGAGGGCCGCGAGGTGTACAACGCGTGGTTCTTCAATCGCAACACCAAGTCGATGGAGGCCTACCTGCAACTCGACGGTGTGGTGCCGGGACTCGGTGACGCTGGTGCACACGCCGGACAGATTTGTGATGCCGACAGCCCGACGTTCTACTTGTCGTACTGGCACCGCGATCGCAAGGTGGTGTCCATCGAGACCGCCGTTCACCAACTCACGGCCAAGCCGGCCGCGGTGCTGGGTCTGATCGACCGCGGAACATTGGTCGAAGGACATTTCGCCGACATCAACATCTTCGACCCCGCCGCGTTGCAGACGCAATATCCCGAGTACGTGAACGACTTCCCGAACGGCAAGGGACGATTCGTCATCAAGTCGAAGGGCTACGCCGCCACCATCGTGAACGGCA
>RHCK01000353.1 GCA_010030605.1 Acidimicrobiia bacterium | reverse complement strand
CTCGATCTCATTCGTGCCGTCATGCGATACGAATGGACTATTCTTTGTACCAATGGTCGACACCTCTTCGCTTCCTTCGCTCGATCCACTCCGCGATGCATTGCGTCGTCATGTGTTGGAACACTCACTGAAGACCGGTGACTTCACATTGAAATCCGGTGCGAAGAGTTCATGGTTTCTCGACACCAAACAAACGGCTTGTCGACCCGATGGAATCGTGCTCGTTGCCGATGTCGCGTTGTCGATCATTCCGGCGCATGCCACGGCGATCGGTGGATTGACCATGGGTGCGGATCCCGTGGCCTATGGAATCGCCGCCGTCGGTGCGACTCGGGGCCGTGATCTTCGAAGTTTCAGCGTGCGCAAGGAAGCGAAGGACCATGGAGTGACCGGTCGCCTGGCTGGTGCGTTGCGACCCGGCGACAAAGTTGTGATCACCGAAGACACCGTGACTCGCGGAACATCCATCATGGAAGCAGTCGATGCTGTCGTGGCATTCGGTGCCGAGCCAATTCTCATCACGGTGATCGTCGACCGTGGAGGCACGTGCGCGGCGATGGCAGCCGAGCGAGGGATCCCCTTCGTTCCCATGTTGACCGCACCCGATCTCGGTTTCGGATACGGCACCTGACATCGATCCTCGGTCGGGACAAAGATCCCCACGACAAGTGACGATTGTGCCTGTCGATGGAGCGTCCGTTCCGCCGACACTGTGGCATGGATTCTTCGACGAAAGTTTCTGGTCCGATTCTCGACGCACCGATACTGGTCGGTATCGACGGTTCGGCGAATGCCGAGGCCGCGATGTGGTGGGCCGTCGACTTGGCGGTTGCTCTTCACCGTCCGCTGCGCCTGTTGACGTGTTATTCGCTGCCGACGGTCGTCAGTCTCGGTTCGGCCGCTGGATTCGCCAGCCCTCTTCTCACGTCCGATGAGGTTCACGAGATCGATGTTCGCAATCGAACGGCCATCGAGGATCTTCGCACCCGAATTCTTCTCGGTCATCCTGATCTGGAAATCGAGACGTATCTCGATCAAGGATCCCCCGCGGCGGCACTGTTGAAGTCCTCGGACGATGTGTCGATGATCGTCTTGGGCACTCGCGGTGCCGGTGGTGCATCGGCGCTTTTGATGGGATCGGTGAGTTACTCGGTCGCTCACCGCGCCAACTGTCCGGTGATGCTCGTGCCGGAAACCGCCTTACGCGTCAACGGTGGACGAGTGGTGGTGGGGATCGACGGTTCGGCTCCGGCGATCGCCGCGGCGAAGTGGGCCGTGACTTTGGCGGACGAATTGCATCGATCGGTCGAACTCGTCTCGGCATGGCATTACCCGTACGCCGCGATGGCGCCCGAGGGGGGAATGCTCTTGGGCCCCGACATCGAAGAACTGCGCTTGGCGATGTTGCGTGACGCACGGTCGTTGGTGCAACGCGTTCGCAAGGAACTCGATCACGTGAGTCATCATCACGTCACGATCGAGTCCGAGATCGTGGAAGGCTCAGCGGTCGACGCATTGGTGGAGGCGGCGCGTCCGCAGGACATCCTCGTCGTTGGAGCGCGAAGTCATAGTGTTCTGGCCTCGGTGATGCTCGGAAGCGTGGCCACCGGTGTCGCTCATCGCAGCCACAGCCCGGTCATCGTCGTCCACTGAAATGCCCGTAGCCTGATCGTGTGACGATTCAGGAACTGTTCGCCCTCGAACCGCACGGTGTCGACACGTTCGTCGGTGCGGGTCGCAAGTACCCCTGGGGCGGCCTCTACGGAGGACACATCGTCGCTCAAGCTCTGTGGGCCGCGGCCGAGACCGTCGACTCGTCGATGGAGCCACATTCGTTGCGCGCGTATTTCATTCGACGCG
>RHCK01000352.1 GCA_010030605.1 Acidimicrobiia bacterium | reverse complement strand
CCGAGTCGCCCACCGGCGAAATGCCGCGTCTGTTCCCCGAGGATCGCAGTTCCGGATCGTCGCGCCCCACGGTGCGTGAGTCCGCCGACGACGTCGACATTTGGGGTTCGTATTCGGGTTCGGCGCCCAGACCCGTCCCCGACGAACCATCCGGCCCGGCGCCCCGTCCGGCTGATCCGAGTGGTGGTCGTCCGCGAGTTCGCTTGGGTGAGGCCACCGGCGGAACCCGTCGTGACCCCAGCGCCGGCGCGTCACGTCGTCCCGAGGATGCCACGACGGGGGCAGCCACCCGCCCCACTCCCGCTCCGCGCGAGGCACGTTCGTTCGGCGACGACACGCAAGGTCGTGCCGCGACCGCGAGCCGTCCGCGTCCGGAGCCGCGTCCTCGCCCCGCGCGTGCACCCCGGGCGTCGTCGGCTGGTTTCGGTGGACGCGACATGCCCACGGCCATCGCCGTCGGATTGCTGATGGCCGCGGCTTTCGTTGCCGCCCTGATCTGGAAGCCGGTGGCCGTGTTGGCCATCGTCGTTCTGGTGTGTGGCCTCGCCGCCGTGGAGTTCTTCGAGAAGATCGCCGAGAAGAGATATCGACCCGCGATCGTGCTCGGAATCGTCACCTGCATCGCGGCACCACTCGCGGCGTACTGGGTTGGCGACGGCGCGCTTCCGCTGGTGTTCGCCTTCGCCTTCATGGCCGCCGCGATCACGTTCGTCGGCGCGGAAAATCTTCAGTCCAACCCGATGCCCAACATCGCCATCACCACCATGGGCATGACCTGGATCGGCTTGCTCGGCGCGTACGGAGCTCTTCTGGCCGGAGTCTCGAACACGCCGGGCCTGTCGCACGTCGGAACCGACACCTTGTTCATCGTCGCCGTCGGTGTGATCGCCAACGATGTGGGCGCGTTCTTCGTGGGCTCGGCGGCGGGTAACACGCCATTGCGTCAATGGATCAGCCCCAACAAGACGGTCGAGGGTTTGCTCGGCGGATCGGTGGCCACACTCGTGGCGATGTGGGTCGTCAGCTTGCAAAGCGACACATGGAACGACATCGGTGAAGTGGTTTTGCTGGCCATCGTCGTGGCGGTGCTCGCTCCGTTGGGCGACATGGTCGAGAGCATGTTCAAGCGCAACCTCGACATCAAGGACTTCGGTTCGGTGATCCGTGGTCACGGCGGAGTGCTCGACCGGTTCGACGGCTTCTTGTTCGTCCTTCCCGCGTCGTACTACCTGTTGATGGTGCTCCAGCCATACATGTCGTGACGGGCATGTCGTGACAGGCATGTCGTGACAGGCGGGAACTGATGGGCGCGCCCACCACGATTCGCGTGGCCATCGCCGGTTCGTCCGGTTCGATTGGCACTCAGACCCTCGACGTCGTTCGCGCCGAGAACGCCCGCCGCGATCGTGACGTCGAATATGTCGTCACCGCGCTCGGGGTGGGTTCGTCCGTCGACGCCTTGATCGCGCAGGCGCGTGAGTTCCGCGTGGGTGTCGTGGCCGTGGCCGACCCGTCCAAGATCGCCGCGGTGCGCGAGGCTCTGCCCGGCGTCGTGGTGGAAACGAAGATGGAGGCTCTCGTCGATCACGCCGATGTGGTGGTGAATGCGGTGGTCGGTTTCGCCGGACTCGACGTGACTCTGGCGACGCTCGCTCGTGGAAAGCGTCTCGCCTTGGCGAACAAGGAGTCGCTCATCGCAGCGGGTCCGGTGGTGCGACCGTTGCGCTCGACTCCGGGTGCCGAGATCGTTCCGGTCGACAGCGAGCACTGCGCGGTTCATCAGTGTTTGCGGGCCACCGTTCGCGAAGGTGTGGAGGTGTCGCGCCTAGTGCTGACGGCCAGCGGCGGTCCCTTTCGGGG
>RHCK01000351.1 GCA_010030605.1 Acidimicrobiia bacterium | reverse complement strand
CCGTCGGTGACGCGTGGTGGATCGAACGATGGCCAAGGATCGCGCGCGCACCGAACGGGCGCCGTTGCCTCAGGGTTTCTTCTCCATCTGGATCACGGTCGCTCTCGATCTGGTGGGTTTCGGAATCGTCGTTCCGATTCTTGGTCGATACGCCGAACGATTCGGAGCGAGTGGCTTGCAGGTGGGTTTGTTGTTCGCCTCGTTCTCCTTGGCGCAATTGGTGTTCGCACCGTTGCTCGGTCGTCTCTCTGATCGCATCGGTCGAAAGCCCGTCATCTTGATTTCTCTGCTCGGCACCGCCGTTGGTTCGTTCGTCACCGGTGCCGCCGGAGCATTGTGGGTCCTCTTTCTGGGCCGCATCCTCGATGGTGCATCGGGTGCCAGCGTGGCGGTGGCCCAAGGTGCCGTCACCGACGTGGCCTCACCACAAGAACGCCCGCGTTTGCTGGGTTTGCTTGGCGCGGCGTTCGGTGTTGGCTTCGTGGTTGGTCCGGCGTTGGGTGGTTTGGCGGCGCTCGGTGGCGAACACGTTCCGTTCTACGTGGCCGGAACGGTCGCTCTCGTGAACGCGTTGGTGGCATTGGTGCGATTGCCCGAGACCCGGCCGGTCGAGGCTCGGGTGGCGGCGCGAACACAACGCGAATCGGACTCCGGTCGGGTTCGATTGTGGGGTTTGGCCGTCGCGGGTTTCACCGCGATCGTGGCCTTCAGTGGTTTCGAGTCGACGTTCAGTTTGTTGGCCGGCGATCGATTCGATCTGACCGAAGCCGGTGTGGCCGCGGTGTTCGTCGGCGTGGGCCTCGTTCTGGTCGGAGTGCAAACGTCATTGGTGCGACCGGTGAATTCGAGATGGGGGACCGAACGATCGGTGCAAGCCGGGTTGGTTCTGAACACCGCGGGTCTCGTCGTGTTGGCGCTCGCCGAACAGTGGCCGTTGCTGATCGTGGCTCTCGGATTGTTGACCATTGGGCAGGGTCTCGTCACGCCGAATCTGTCGGCGCTGGTGTCGGGACGCGTCCCCGATCATCGACGCGGAGAAGCGTTGGGTTTCCAACAAGGTGTGAACGCCGTGGGTCGAGTGGCGGGTCCGGCATTGGCCGGCGTGTTGTACGACCACGTGTCGTTGGGTGCGCCGTACTTGGTGGGCGGTGCGTTGTGCGGGGTGGCGCTGTTGGTGGTGGGCGGTGCGTCTCACTCGTAGACGGTGAATGCCCTCACGGTGGTGAACACGGCATCGAGAGCCGCGAACACCGGGGTGCTGGCCCCCAACTTCTGTTGATCTCCGTACAACCGAATGCGTCCGGTGATGAACGCTTGTTGAGCGTTCAACTGACCAGTGGCCACGGAAACCGCGGTGTCCCACTCTTGTTCGAAGCGCACGTCCTCGGGCCACGCGGCGCCGGCACCGAACGCCGCTTTTCCGTCGGCGATTTGCAGGTGATACGTGACGTCACCTTCGGGACCTCCGGTGACGGTTTGTGTGATGCCGATGGTGTGATCGCGAGCGACCTCGGCCATGGCCGCGCTGGCGGCCACCTCACGAGTGAGCGCATCGATCCATTCGAGACCGAGGTAGCGCACGGTGTCGTTGCTCATGGCTCGTAGTCTGCCGGACGATGACCGTTTCCGAACGCGACGAACTGGCGCACGCGGATGCGACCACGGAGGAATGGACCTTCTCGTGGTGGGACGCCCGATCTCTCGTGGGTGGTTACACCTCGTATCGCCTTCGTCGTGATGCCAGTTCGTGGTACTGCTGGGGATGGTGGCGTGACGGTCACCCTCTTTTGCACATCGTCGAATTCGATATTCCGCGGCGAGCGGACCCGATGATCGCCAAGGCCGAAGCGATGTGGGCCG
>RHCK01000036.1 GCA_010030605.1 Acidimicrobiia bacterium | reverse complement strand
GTGCCACTCCTTGTTGCTCGAGCCGGTGGGCAAGTTGGTGTCGTTGTTCCGTGTGGTCTGCGTGTCGGAGGAGACGTTTCTCATCGAGTTCGACGGGCCGGTCGCGGCGGACGTGGTGCAGGCGACACAAACCCGCCTGCAACGATTTCTGATCCGCACCAAGGCGACGATCACCGAACGTACGTCGAGTGTGACGTGCGTTCGTTCGACGGATGATGGGTCGTTGCCCGAATCGCTCGTTTCCGCATCGTCCGTGCGGCCGGCATGGTGGTGTGACGGCACCGCTATCGACATCGTCGGTGGCGATGCGGGCGAGTTCGGTGCTGCTCATGCGGTCGAGTTTGTCGATCCGGACCGCATCGAAGCCGAACGCGTTCGTGTCGGATGGCCGGCGAACGGCCGCGAAATCATCGTGGGTGAGACCATTCCCGCATCGATCGGCATCGTGCGATCGACGGTGAGTTTCACCAAGGGTTGCTATCCGGGACAAGAACTGGTGGAGCGGATGGATAGTCGGGGCTCGTCGGCTCCGCGCACGTTGAGGATGATCGCGGGAACCAATGTCATGGCCGGCGAACCGATCGTGGTGAACGGAGTAGAAGTTGGAATGGTGACCTCGAGCGCCGACGGATGTGCGTTGGCGTACGTCGACCGCGGGACGGAATACGGAATGCCGGTCAGCGAGGTGAGCCGAGCGAACGGATGAGCTCGGCGATTTCGGGTCGCAGTCTCAACCGGTCGAACTCCGGCGCGTGAAGTAGAGCCTCGAGCAACGTCGTGGGTTCGGCGTCCGATCGCGCGGCCACGGTCAACCATTGTGCGGCGCGTTCGTCGTCGCCGAGGGCCGCGGTGCCACGAGCCACTTGAATGGCGACGTGACCCGATCGTGAAAGTGCGAATACTCGTGCGCCGTAGTCGGCCGCCGTTTGGTGGTGTCCGGTTCGCAACAAAACGTCGATGATGACGATGGCCGATTGGGTTCGATGATCCGCGTTCGGTTCGGGAAGTGTGTCGATCAAGGCGGAAACGATGTCGTTCAATTGGTCGGGTCGTGCGGCGTGAGGTGGCCACCATGCGCCCCCGCGCCGTCCGTCGAGGTCGTCGAGAATCACTTGGCGAGCCTCGTCGATCCGACCACCGTCCATGTTCGAGCGGGCCTCCCACCATGGGGACATCACGTGTGGCGGAACGAGAAGTCCGGGTCGACCCGTTCGCCATGCGGCGTCCTCGGCATCGGCCATCATTCGTCGGCGGCGTTCGAGAAGTTCCGGTCCACGGGAGGATTCGGATCGGGCCGAGACGATCTGCATTTGCAACACCAGAAGAATCGCCGCAAAAGCCGCGAGGGGACGAAGGTCGGGAACGAGCACCATCGTGACGAAGGCGACGGCGGTGGCCGGTGGGCTAATGCGCGTCATGATGGCGCGGCCACGCCCCGGCTTGAACACGTCGATGATCTCGCCGGCGAGCGATCCGCCGTCGAGGGGTAACACCGGAATCAGATTGAAGAGTCCGATCATCGGCCCGGCCCACCAGATCGCGAACGAGGAATAGTCGGAGGCGTAATCCGAATGCGAGAGCGGGTCGACGCCCATGGCCAACAAAACGACGATCCCGAGAACGATCTGCACCGCCGGTCCGGCGATGGCGATCGTGGCGCGTTCGCCTCGCGTGAGAGGGCGACTGGGGGCGTACGAGGCGTATCCGGCGAGAAAGTCGAGCGAAATGCTGGCGGTTGCGCCCGTGCGTCGAGCGGCGACCGCGTGTCCCAACTCGTGCGCGAGCGTGAAAACGGTGACGGAACCGGCAAGCCAAAACCCCATCGGCTGGCCGTTCACCACGACGATAAGAAGCATGAACAAGACGAAACCGGGGCGTATCTGAACGGGAAACCCGAGGATTCGCATGGGTGGATGCTACGGGACGGGTCAACACCGGTGGAGGGGTGACGGGACCACCTCGTAGACTTCCGTCTCGTGCCGTACGTCTACTCTTTCGATCACAAACACCGTCGTCCTCCGATGCAGATGAAAGATCTGTTGGGAGGCAAGGGCGCGAACCTCGCCGAGATGACGAGCGTTCTGAAGTTGCCGGTGCCGCCGGGTTTCACCATCTCCACCGACGCGTGCCGTGCGTACATGCACGGTGGTTGGCCGAAGGGTCTCGACACCGAGATCACCGCCCAGGTCGCCAAGCTCGAAAAAGCCATGAAGCGCAAATTGGGTGATCCCAAGGATCCGTTGCTCGTGAGCGTTCGCTCGGGCGCCAAGTTTTCGATGCCCGGAATGATGGACACGGTCCTCAATCTCGGTCTCAACGACCAGAGCGTGAAAGGCCTCGCCAAGGTCACCGGCGACGAGCGATTCGCGTACGACTCCTATCGACGATTCATCGCCATGTACGGACGCATCGTGCTGGGCATCGACGGCTCGCACTTCGAGCATCCTCTGGAGGACGCCAAGAGCGCGGCCGGAGTCAAGACCGACGCCGAATTGAGCGCCGACACGTTGAAGGGTCTGTGCACCAAGTACCTCGCGGTCGTGAAGGCGGAAACAGGCAAGGCTTTCCCCCAAGCCCCCGACAAGCAATTGCGCGGGGCGGTCGAGGCGGTGTTCAAGAGTTGGAACGGCGCCCGAGCCATTGCGTACCGCGTGCGCGAGAAGATCTCGCACGATCTCGGAACCGCCGTGAACGTTCAGACGATGGTGTTCGGTAACCGCGACGACAATTCGGGCACCGGCGTCGGCTTCACGCGTAACGCGGCGACCGGCGAGAACGTGCCTTACGGCGACTTCTTGGTGAACGCTCAGGGTGAGGACGTGGTGGCGGGCATCCGTAACACCGAGGACCTCGACGCACTCAAGGCCAAGTTCCCCAAGATCCACAAGGAATTGTTGGCAATCTTCGCTCGCCTCGAGGCGCACTACACCGACATGTGCGACACCGAGTTCACCATCGAGCAAGGAAAACTCTGGATGCTGCAAACCCGCGTGGGCAAGCGCACCGGCGCCGCCGCGTTGCGCATGGCGGTCGACATGACCAAGGGAACCAAGGGTCCGAAGAAGGTGTGGAAGATCAGCAAGCAGGAGGCCATCACGCGCGTGGCTGCCGAGCACCTCGATCAGGTTCTGCACCCTCAGTTCGAGGCCGGCAACAACAAGGTGATCGCCAAAGGTCTGGCCGCGTCGCCCGGTGCGGCCGTGGGCAAGGTCTATTTCACCGCCGACGATGCGGCTGACGCTGCCGACCGTGGCGAGAAGGTCATCTTGGTCCGCAGCGAAACCAGTCCCGAGGACGTCCACGGAATGATGGTGTCGGAAGGCATTCTCACGGCCCGTGGTGGCTTGGTGAGTCACGCCGCCGTGGTCGCTCGTGGTTGGGGCACCCCCGCCGTGGTGGGCGCCGAAGCCATCAAGATCTCCACCGATGGTGGCGTGAAGCAGTTCAGCGTCGGTTCGGTGGTGGTGAAGGAGGGCGACATCATCTCGCTCGACGGCACCACCGGCGAAGTGGTGCTCGGTGAGGTGGCGTTGTCGGCGGCCGAACCGCCGAAGGAATTCGACATCATCTTGAAGTGGAGCGACGAGGTGCGCAAGGGCAAGTTGGCCGTGCGCGCGAACGCCGACACCGGCGAGGATGCCACCAACGCTCGCAAGTTGGGCGCCGAAGGAATCGGTTTGTGTCGCACCGAGCACATGTTCCTCGCACCCGATCGTTTGCCGGTGGTTCGGCGCATGATCCTGGCCCAAACACCGCAAGAGGAAGCAGCGGCCCTCGAGGAACTTCGTGTCGTTCAAAAGAAGGATTTCATCGAGATCCTCACCGCCATGGACGGATTGCCCGTGACCGTGCGACTTCTCGATCCGCCGTTGCACGAATTCTTGCCGCGGGTGGACGAACTCGAGATCAAGCAGGCCACCACTGGTCTGTCGGCCGAGGAGACCAAGTTGTTGAAGGCCGCTCACGAGTGGGCCGAATTCAATCCGATGCTCGGAACCCGCGGTGTCCGCCTCGGTGTGGTGAAGCCCGGTTTGTACGCCATGCAGGTCCAGGCGCTCATGGAGGCCGCCGCCGAGTGCGCGGCCAACGGCGGCAAACCCATTGTCGAGGTGATGATTCCGCTCACCGTCACCCGCGAAGAATTGGCCCTCGCTCGATCCTGGGTGGTGAACGGCATCGCCAATTCGATGAAGAAGACGTCCGGCAAGAATTCGGCGAAGAAGCCGAAGATCTCCATCGGAACCATGATCGAGACCCCGCGTGCCGCATTGCGAGCCGACGAACTGAGCGAAGAAGCGGATTTCTTCAGTTTCGGTACGAACGACCTCACGCAGATGACGTTCGGTTTCAGCCGCGACGACGTGGAAAGCCGCATGATGCCGGCCTACCTGGAGAATGGTCTCCTGAAGCGCAACCCGTTCGAGACCATCGACCAGTCGGGTGTGGGGGAATTGGTCAAGATTGCGTCAGAACGTGGACGCGCGGCCAAGCCGGGCATCAAACTGGGCGTCTGCGGCGAACATGGAGGCGACCCGGAGTCCATCGATCTCTTCTACCGAGTCGGTCTGGACTACGTCAGTTGCTCTCCGTTCCGCGTGCCGATCGCCCGATTGGCGGCGGCACAAGCGGTCATCGCCGCCGCAGGTGGTAAGAAGAAGAGCGAAACCAAATAGTCGGAGGCTCCGTCCTCCGGTGGAGGGGGAGTCATGCAGGTTCAAACACGGCAAGGTCCGGCGTTCGGTGTTGCGCGTATCACGTTGGGGGCGAACGAACCCGTTCGCGTCGAAAGTGGCGCCATGATGACGATGTCGACGGGAGTCGAACTGTCGTCGAAGGCCGAAGGCGGCGTTCTCAAGAGCTTGAAACGAGCGGCATTGGGCGGAGAGAGTTTCTTCGTCAGCACCTACACCGCGCCGGCCGCGGGTGGTTTCGTCGACGTCGCTCCGCGGTTGCCCGGCGACGTCATCGCGTTCGACGTGACTCCGGCGACTCCGTTGTTCATTCAGAAGGGTTCGTGGCTCGCCAACGACGCCAACGTGGCCATCGAAACCAAATGGGGCGGCTTCAAGAACATGTTCGGAAGCGAAGGTGGCTTCATCATCCGCGCCGAGGGCCAGGGTCTCGTGGTGTTCGGTTGCTACGGCGCTCTCGAAACCTGGGATTTGGCCGCGGGCCAAACGCTGACCGTCGACACCGGCCACATGGTGGCCTACGAGGGTTCGGTGGGCATGGCCATTCGCAAAGCGAGTGGCGGCGGACTCATCCAATCCTTCAAGAGCGGTGAAGGTTTGGTGTTCGAGTTCAGCGGTCCGGGCAAGGTCTGGACCCAGACGCGCAATCCCAATGAACTGGTTGGCTGGCTGCAAGCGATGATCGGCACCGGAAACTCGGGCGCCGGTGGCGGCCCCGCGGGAGCTCTCGGCGGATTGTTCAGTCGCGACTGATGCGGCTCTCGCTGCTCGCGAACGCGGGTGATTCACAACGCAATTTCGTGGACCTGTCCGTGCCCGGTTGGGCATGGGTTGCTTTGCTCGCATTCATGTGCGCTCTCTTGGCGTTCGACATCCTGGTCGTACACCGAAAAGCCCATGAGGTTCACACCCGTGAAGCGAGCATCGAGAGTGCCGTCTGGATCGCCCTTGGTCTCGCGTTCACCGGAGTGATCGCCGTGGCGTTCGGAGGAGCGGCGGCCGGCGAATACGTGAGCGGCTACCTCATCGAAAAGAGTCTCAGCGTCGACAACGTGTTCGTGTGGGCCTTGATCCTGAGTTATTTCAAGATCCCATCCAAATACCAACACCGAGTCCTGTTCTGGGGCATTTTCGGAGCGTTGGCGCTCCGTGCGATCTTCATCTTCGCCGGTGTGGCCCTGATCGAGAAGTTCGATTGGGTCTTGTACATCTTCGGTGCCTTCCTCGTGTACACGGCGGTGAAGCTGATCGTGGAACCCGAGGAAGATCTCGATCCGGCATCCAGTCGGTTCATGAAGTTGATCAATCGGGTGATACCAACGAGTTCGGACTTCGATGGCCAAAAGTTGTTCACCAAGGTGAACGGTCGTCGACTGGCAACACCGCTTTTTGCGGTGATCGTTCTCATCGAGTTCACCGATGTCCTCTTCGCCGTGGACTCGGTTCCGGCGGTGCTGGCCGTGAGCCGGGAGCAGTTCATCGTCTTTTCGTCGAATGCCTTCGCCATTCTCGGTCTGCGAGCCTTGTATTTCTTGCTAGCCGACGCGCACGCGCGGTTCACCTACCTGAAAGAAGGGTTGGCCATCATCCTGGCTTTCGTGGGGGTGAAGATGGTGATTGCCGACTGGTACCACATCCCCACGTGGATCAGTTTGCTGGTGATCGCCATCGTCTTGCTGGTGTCGATCGGCTTCTCGGTGAAAGCCGATCGTTCGTCGCCCAACGACCGGGGGACATCCCTGCATTAGCCTCGGTCGTCATGGCGATCATCGAGGAGGACATCGAGCGGGTACGGGCCGCGGTCTCCATCGTCGACGTCGTTCAGCAGTACGTCGCGTTGCGCAAGACCGGTCGTAACTGGGTGGGTCTGTGTCCGTTCCACGCCGAGAAGAGCGGATCGTTCAACGTTCGGGAAGAGACCGCCCGGTACAAGTGTTTCGGTTGTCAAGCCGGGGGTGACGTCTTCAAGTTCATCCAGGAGATCGAGCACGTCGATTTCGTGGCCGCGGTCGAGAAGTTGGCCGCGCGCGCGGGCATCACCCTCACGTACTCGTCGGGTGGCGAGAACCAAGACCGTCAGCGTCGCAAGAAGTTGATCGCCGCCATGGAGACCGCGGTCGAGTGGTACCACCAGCGGCTTCTCACCTCGTCCGACGCTCGACCAGCCCGCGATTATCTGCGCGAGCGGGGCCTGGCCGGTGACGTGGCACGACAATTCCGATTGGGTTACGCCCCCGATGACTGGGATCTACTCAGTCGACATCTTCGCGATCAGGGAGTGCCCGCCGACATCCTCCACGACGTCGGACTGTCCTTCACCAACAAGTCGGGGCGTTTGCAGGACTCGTTTCGCGCGCGCGTGATGTTCCCGATCTTCACCGACACTGGCGAACCGGTGGCTTTCGGTGGTCGAATCCTTCCGGGTTCCTCCGATCCGGCGAAGTACAAGAACTCTCCGGAGACCAAGATCTATTTCAAGAGCAAGACCCTGTACGGATTGAACTGGGCCAAGAACGATGTGGTGAAAGTCGATCAGGTGATCGTGTGCGAGGGATACACCGATGTGATCGGATTTCATCGTTCGGGTGTCACGCGCGCTGTGGCCACCTGCGGAACCGCACTCACCGAGGAGCACGTGCGCATTCTGAAGCGATTCGCCAGTCGTGTGGTGCTGGCCTTCGACGCCGACGCGGCGGGTCAGGGTGCGGCGGAGAAGTTCTACGAATGGGAGAAGAAGTACCAGGTCCAGGTGGCCGTGGCTCGTTTCCCGGATGGAAAGGATCCGGGCGATCTCGCCAACTCCGATCCTGAAGCTTTGGCCAAAGCCGTCGACGATGCCATGCCGTTTCTTGGTTTCCGCGTGAATCGAGTGGTGACCGGCAAACCCCTACGCAGTCCGGAGGACCGAGCTCGGGTGGCCGAGCAGGCGATGACCGTCATCAACGAGCACCCCGACGTGAACGTGCGCAAGTTGTACGCCGGAGAGGTGGCCACGCGCGTGGGTCTGCCGGTGGCCGACCTGTCGCGGATGGCCGAAAAACGTGGTCAACGACCCGAGGTTCGGGTGGCATCCACCCGCGAAGTGGGTGTGGCCGAGAACGCCGAGTTCGTGGCCGTGACCTTGCTGTTGCAGTCGTGGGATGACATCGCTCCGTGGCTCATCGAGGACTTGTTCGCATCCGAGGTGCCGCGTCGGGCGTTTCTGGCCCTGGCGGCGGCGTCGCAGGTGGAAGGTGCCAATCTGTTGAACGCGGCGTTGGCGGCGGCCGATCCGGAGGTGTGCGAACTACTGGAGCGAGCCGCCGTCGCCGATGTCGACGTGAACGCCATGTCGGTGGCGTTCGATCTGATCGGTGTCGCGGTTCGCCGAGTGCTGGCGCGTCGCACCGGAATCACCGACCCCGAAGAGATTCGTGCCGACCGCGAAGCGCGCGTTCGTCTCGAGGAACTCGACGATTCGCGTCTTGCTCCGGTGGCCAGTGAGGCATTGCTAATGTGGCTCGCAGAGCGAAGCACTCGTGCGGGGGGTGGGGGTGACATTCGAGACTGACGTCGTTGGCGCATCGGACGCCGTTGTCGATGCGTCCGCACCTCGCATCGTTGGTCTCGACCCGGACGAATGGACCGAACTCATCGAGTTCGGGCGACGTCGCGGAGAATTGTCCACCGAAGAGATCGTCGACGCGTTGCACGACGTCGAACTTCTGCCGGAGAACATCGAAACCATTCGCTCGGCGATCGAGCGATGTGGAATTCGTGTCGATCAATCCTTCGAACTCGACGACACCGGCGAATTGCGTCGACCGTTGGCCGAACAGAAGCGTCGCGGTCGCGCCACCGCTTCGAGAGCATCTTCGGATGATTCGACGTCGGACGCCGTGCGGCTGTATTTGCACGAGATCAGTCGAATTCCGTTGATCGATGCTGCCGAGGAGCGGGTGCTCGGTCGACGAATCGCCGACGGGCAAGCGGCTGAGCGTGAGTTGGAACTCCTCGGCGAAAACGGCTCGAACTTGGAGCGACGTCGACTGAAGCGGCTGGCCGATGCCGGTCGTCGCGCGCGTCACGACATGACGCAAGCGAACCTGCGACTGGTGGTCAGTATCGCCAAGCGGTACACCAAGACCACGATGCCGCTGGCCGATGCGATCCAGAGCGGAAACATCGGCTTGATGAAAGCCGTCGAGAAGTACGACTACAGCCGAGGATTCAAGTTCTCGACGTATGCCACCTGGTGGATCAAGCAGTCCATCTCCCGTGCGGTGGCCGAGGAGAGCCGGAACATCCGTCTGCCCGCTCATGCCATGGAGAACGTGAATCGAGCGATTCGCACCCAACGTGACTTGGCTCAACAGTTGCAGCGCGAGCCGAGTATTCAGGAGATCGCGATGGCGCTCGGCGAGCCCGCCGAGCGGGTCGCCGAATGGTTCAGCTTGGCAGCCGACACCATGAGCCTCGATCAACCGACGCGCGAGGATGGCGACACCACCTTTGCCGACAATCTTGCCGCCACGAACGTGGCCGATCCGAGCGACAGCATGGAGATCGCCGACATGCGCGAAGCGGTGCGTGCCGTTCTGGTGGATCTGCCGGCTCGTGAGCAGGAGGTGATGCGCATGCGTTTCGGCCTCGACGGTGACGAAGGCGCCACCCTGGAAGAGGTCGGTCAGGCATTCAGCATCACCCGAGAGCGCGTGCGACAAATCGAGGTTCGGACGCTGTTCCGTCTGCGACACACGGCTGGCGGGCGGGTTCTGCGGGATTTCGTCGAACCCTGACGCCGGACCGGCGGGTAACCTGACCGCGCCATGGCCGAGCAAGAAACACGGACCTACATCGTTCGCACCTTCGGGTGTCAGATGAACGAGCACGATTCCGAGCGCATCGCCGGTCTGCTCGAAAACGACGGGTTGCGTCCGGTCGACGACGAAGCCGATGCCGATGTCGTGGTCCTGAACACGTGTTGCATTCGTGAGAA
>RHCK01000350.1 GCA_010030605.1 Acidimicrobiia bacterium | reverse complement strand
TTCGATGAAACGGTCCGGGGTGCGCACGTTCCACCAACGTCGACCCTCGCGATGCGAATGCGCCGCACTTCCGAAACCCAAGTAATCGCCCTGCGACCAATACACACGATTGTGCCGACACTCGTGACCGGGCCGCGCCCAGTTCGACACTTCATAGTTCGACATGCCCGCCGCCGTCAGAAGGTCATCGGCCAACTCGTACATCTCCGCTTGCACATCGTCGTCGGGATGTCGCGCCGGATCATCGGCCAACGGGGTTCCGGCCTCCACGGTAAGGCCATACGCGGAGATGTGGGTCGGACGCAATTCGATGGCCGCGGTCACTGTGTGACGCCAATCATCGATGGACTCTCCGTGCACGCCGTAGATGATGTCGAGGTTGATGTCGTCGATGCGTGCGTCGCGCGCGAATTCCAACGCTCTCACCACGTTGGCCGGGTCATGGGTTCGACCCAGCGACTTCAACACGTGATCCTGCATGGATTGCACGCCGAAACTCAACCGATTCACTCCCGCATCGGCGAACACCCGCATCATCTCGGCCGTCACGTCGTCGGGGTTGCACTCGATGGTGAACTCGCAGTCGGTGGTTCGCGGCACCGCGTTCAACGAGTGCATCAACATCTCGGCCGGAACACGCGTTGGCGTGCCACCTCCAACGAAGATCGACGTGGCTCGAGGCATACCATCGTCCACCGCACGGGAAATCTCCGTGGCCAACGCGTCCAAATAATTCGGAATCACCTCGTCGCGATCGGTGAAGGTGGCGAACGCGCAGTAATCGCAGCGATGACGACAAAACGGAACGTGCACGTACACGCCGAATTCCGCGGAACTCGGCATCATGCGGGGGGCCGGAACAACAGGCCGAGTTCGTCGAGGGTGATCCCCACGTCCTCGGTGGCCACGTTCAACATGGCGGCAATGGCCCGCACGTCGTCGGCGCGAACGGTCAGCACCTTGCCGTTGAAGTCCCCACGTTGCACTTGGATCATCGACAGGAAACGACCGAGCATCTCGTAGGCGGCACCTTTCTTGGTGGCCAAGGCCACTAAGTCGATGGCCATCTTGCGACGCGGCGCACCACCATCGGCGCCGGCGACCGCATCGCGGGGCAACAACTGCTCGGTGGGCACGTTGTAGATCTCGGCCAATCGATGCAGACGTGGCAACGACACGGAACGCTCACCACGCTCGTACGCACCCACCACCGAGGCCTTGAACTCCTCGTTCGACACCGCTTCCAATTCTTGAAGCGACATCTTCTTCTGTTTGCGAATGGACCGCAGGCGTTCGCCGACCCGCACGTTGTAGGCACGCGATACGGCGTCGTCGACCTCGGATTCCTGCGCCATGATGCCCTTCCCCACCGCACTCGGTGAACGACAACCAATCTAGGGGGTCGAGCCACCACTCTCCGTGGCGGGGACGCGTGTGATCAGCGGCGCGCCACCAACAAGGTTCCGGCCACCACCGCCGCCGTCTCGGCGCGCAGAACTCCACCGGGCAAACCGACCGATGCGCGAAAACGCGCGATCTCGTCGTCGGTGAAGCCACCTTCGGGACCGACGGCGATCATGGTCACGTCCGGCCCCAGCGACGCCGCGCCCGGTTCGGCCACCACCAAGCCCGCGCCATGTCTTTCGACCAATTCGTCGACCGACGCAACGAGTGCGTCGATGGTCGGCACGAACACCTGGCGACTCTGCATCACCGCTTCGCGGGACACCTTGCGCCAGCGTTCCAGATTGCGTTCGGCTTTGTCGGCGTCCCACTTCACCACCGAACGTGCCGACACGAACGGCACGATGAGGTCGACACCCAACTCGGTGAGTTTCTGCACGATCGTTTCGGGTTTGTCGG
>RHCK01000349.1 GCA_010030605.1 Acidimicrobiia bacterium | reverse complement strand
ACCGCGGACTTGTACGCGGCCGCCGTTCGTTTGTTCCGTACTCGAAAGCCAATCATTGCCGCGATTCAGGGGGCGGCCATCGGTGGGGGACTTGGCGTCGCGATGGCCGCGGACTTTCGGGTGGCCGCTCCGGAAGCCCGTTTCTCGGCGAATTTCTCGCGCCTCGGCTTTCACCATGGTTTCGGGTTGTCGGTGACCCTTCCGCGCGTGGTCGGCGAACAACGTGCGGCCGAGTTGTTGCTCACCGGACGTCGCATCGATGCCACGAACGCATTGGCAATCGGTTTGGTCGATCGCTGCGTCTCCGCCGAAGAACTGACGGACGCCGCGCACGACCAGGCGCGAGAAATTGCACTTTCGGCTCCCATGGCGGTCGAGTCGATTCGACGAACGTTGCGCGGCGATCTGGCGGAGCGTGTCGCTCTGGCGACCGAGCACGAACGTCTCGAACAAGAGCGTTTGCGTGCCACGAACGATTTCGCGGAAGGCGTTCGCGCCACTGCTGAACGACGTCCACCGAATTTCAACGGAAACTAAGGAGCATCAATGTCGCCAGTCGTCGGAGTCATGACCCCCGCGGACTTCTTTTCTCCCGCGCAATTGATCGAGCACGTTCGACGACTGGAGTCGATCGGTCATCGTTCGGTGTGGCTCCCCGACATTTTCGGACGCGAGGTGTACGTGTCGGCGGGGTTCATCCTGAACCACACATCGACGTTGAAAGTCGCCTCGGGTGTCGCGCATATGTACGGACGTGATCCCATTGCGTCAGCCCAGGCGGCCAGATCACTCGCCGATTTTTCCGGAGGTCGTTTCATCCACGGTTTGGGAGTTTCGCATCCGCCCGCGGCCGAGATGAGAGGCTTGCCGTGGCAGGATCCGGTCGAGTTGGCGCGCACCCACATCAATGGAATTCGCAACGTGTCCATCCTCCACACGCCGGCCGTTCCACCCGAGATACCGATTTTCTTGGCGGCTCACGGTCCGAAGATGGTGGGCGTGGCCCGCGAGGTAGCCGACGGCATCACGTCGTACATGCAAACTCCCGATCACACCGCCGAATCGCGTCGGATCCTCGGTCCGGGCAAGGAGCTCTATGTCGTGTTGCCCAGTTGCGTCAGCACCGACGCATCGGCGGCACGTGCCGCGGGACGCATGGCGATCTCCATCTACCTACCGCTCCCGGCGTATCACCGGCAATGGCGCAAGCAAGGGTTCGATGAGTCGGACTGGAGCGATGGCGGAAGTGATCGCTTGGTCGACACCTACACGGCGTGGGGAACCGAGAATCAGGTGAGAGCTCGAATGCAGGAGCATCTCGACGCGGGGGCCACCGGAGTGTTGTTGTCGGCCCTGAATCCTCGACCCGAACTCGGTTGGCCGTGGGACATGCTCGAGGCTTTTGCGCCCGGCAACTAGGTCCGGGGTTCACGGCACCCGCGTAATGCCGCCTCGCTATGTACGAATGGTGAGCCATCGGCAAGAATGGCGGATGTGATCCACCATTACCTTGCCGCCCGCGCCGAACTCGACGCCCCGGGCTCACCGTTCGCCACTCACATGACCACCATTCGAGGGGTGCCCGCGAAGTCGTACGTCGCCGCACCGCCCACGATGCGGGCCATCTGGGAGACCACGGTCGCTCACGCCGACAAGGACTACCTCGTGTACGAGGACGAGCGTTACACCTACGCCGAGATCCATGCTCAGGTTCGCAAGCTGGCTGCCTACTTAGTGGCCAACGGTGTCACCCCCGGCAGTCGGGTGGCCATCGCCATGCGCAACTATCCCGAATGGGTCGTCGGCTACTGGGCGGGTGTGTCCGTTGGTGCCGCCGTGGTGGGAATGAACGCGTGGTGGACTCCGCCGGAGATGGAGTACGC
>RHCK01000348.1 GCA_010030605.1 Acidimicrobiia bacterium | reverse complement strand
ATGCGGTCGATCACGCAGGCGAGATCGCTGGTGGCGTAGTTGAAGCCGCCCTGGCCCTTCTGCACGATCAGCGGCAGCGGGTCGCCATCGCGATTGGTGTACCCAGGAGGAAAGACGACCTCGGCGCCGTCGCTCTCGCTGAGCAGTCCCAGCCGGTCGAGACGGGACAGCACCTCGGCGAGACCGTCGTTGTAAGCGCTCTCGCCCATGAGGTCGTCGTCGGTCAGGAGAACACCGAGTTTCGAGTAGACGAGGTTGAAGTAGACGGTCGACAATCCGACCAGAAGTCTCCAGAGCCGTCCGGTCTCGGCGTCGCCACTCTGCAATGCGACCACGCGGGCGCGGGCGCGATCCTGGAACACCTCGTCGGCGTCGAACTTCGCGCGGGCCTGCTTGTAGAAGCCATCGAGGTCGCCGAGCGACAGATGGTCCGCCGCGGTGTTCTCGCCGAGATCGATGAGGTGCTCGATGAGCATGCCGAACGGCGTGCCCCAGTCGCCAATGTGGTTCTCGCGAATCACGTCGTGACCGACGAAGTCGAGCATGCGCACCAAAGCATCGCCGATGACCGTGCTGCGGAGATGCCCCACGTGCATCTCTTTGGCCACGTTGGGGGCCGAGTAGTCAACGATGATGCGCTTGGGGGCCACCTGCTCCACGCCGAGACGCTCACTTGCCGACGTCGAGGCAGCAAGCGTCGCGAGGAACTCGTTATCGAGGACGATGTTCAGGAACCCAGGTCCGGCCACTTCGATGGACGCGCAGATGTCGCCGAGATCGCCACACGCGGCGAGCACTGCCTCGGCGACGTCACGCGGCTTGCTGCCCAACTCCTTGGCCAGCGCCAGCGCACCGTTGGCTTGGGCATCGGCGTGTTCGCTCGGACGAATGACCGGATCGACACCCGTGCGACCAGCCACGGCGTCGAACCCCGCTTGGAGACGGGCGGCGAGGATGTGGAGGGGATCGGCCATAGCCGTTCCATTGTTACCGATGGCAACCGACTTGGCATCGATTAATTGATGCCGATGAATTCACGTCCGATCGCGGCTCGCCTCGAGGTAGTAAGCGCAGTGGCCGAAAACTTCCGTCACGACTCCGGAGTTGACCGCGATCCAGACCGGCAACAGGCGCCACACGGGTTCGAATCCATCGGCGCCGAAAGGATCCGTCAGACCGCAGGACCAACCAGCCTCCGCGTCGTAGTCGTCGACGCGATAGGAGAAATCTTCCGCAACCGGTATCTGATGCAGGCGATCGACGATGTCCTCCACCAGCCAACCCGTCGAGTTGTTCGCTTCGCACTCGACGTCCGCTTGACACTGCTCCGACAAGTACTTCGATGCCGCGGTTTCACCGGCGTAGACGCACCACACGTCGAGTTCGAGCGAACCCGCATCGAATCGCGCATAGCCATACCCAAGTTCGTTCTCGTTAACCGGCTCGTAGTACTCGTACTTCGGTCCGAGAGAGCCGAACCACAATCCATCAGGAAGCACGTCGGGAAGGCCGGCTTCGCCACCAACTCCACAACCGCTACCGCGTTCGTCGGCAACCGACATCTCGGACACATCGAAGAAACCGAAACCGCCGAGTGTGAAATCGTCGGGCACTTCGATTGGTGGTTCGGTCGTGTCCACGACCGTTGGAATCGTGGTCGAATCGATCGAAGGCGCGGTCGATGTGGTCGTTTCGTTCGGTGCGGACTTATCCGTTGAGGATCCCGAGCACGCCGCCACGATCAAAGTCGACATCGCCAGAATCGCCCCGACTTGTAATCGTGGTGCACGGGCCATGCCGAAACTGTACGACCACTAACACCGCTAGTCTGTCAAGAGTTGCCCACGTAGCTCAGTGGATAGAGCGTCTGCCTCCGGAGCAGAAGGTCG
>RHCK01000347.1 GCA_010030605.1 Acidimicrobiia bacterium | reverse complement strand
TGGGTCCCGGTCATCAACGACTTCCCATCACGTTGGCCGACGACGCCGGTCTACTGATGAAAGGACCGGCCCAACTCACCGGACGAGTGATCAATGTCCTCGACGACAGCATGATCGCCAACGATCTCGTGGCCACGCGACGATCACTCGGTGAAGGCACCGCACCGTTCTGGGTGTTCGAAACCGACATCGAGATCCCCAACATCTACGTGCTCCTCGTCGATGGTGGACCATCGGACGGCGCCACATTGCAGGTGCGTGCGGCGTCGGACTTGGTGGTGCCCCGCCCCGGTGCGTCACTTCCGGGATT
The DNA here is from genome assembly GCA_010030605.1 of Acidimicrobiia bacterium. Lineage (GTDB taxonomy): Bacteria > Actinomycetota > Acidimicrobiia > Acidimicrobiales > Ilumatobacteraceae > Casp-actino8. Next base: position 1,580 of record RHCK01000347.1, on the reverse strand, counting down.
CGACACACCCACCGTCGATGATCACCGCGGCGTGGAACCCATGTGCAGTCGCACACCCGAGCCGTGTCCGTTCCACGGGGTCACCTTGAATCAGGCACTCGTCGAAGGCAAACGCGTCGCGTACATCGTGGGAACGCCGGCTCACTGCCAAACGGGAGTGTGCTCGCCGATTCTCGAAGGTCTCATTCCGATCGGCGACGAATTCGCCGACACGGTGTTCGTTCATGCCGACGTGTACGCCGACAAAGCGGGAACCACGGTGGCGCCGGCAGTGAACGCGCTGTCGCTGACGTTCGAGCCGGTTCTCTTCCTCACCGACACGACGGGTGTCATCACCCATCGCTTCGAAGGTGTGTGGCACCCCGACGAGGTGCGCGCGGCGCTCAGCTGAGATCCGCGCCAGAGATGTAAGCGCTGATTTCCACCACCACGTCTTCGCGTTCGTGAACGGTGAACGATCGCGAAAACAGAAGTTCGCCATCGGGAATCTCGACCAATTCATCATCCCGCTTCATCACCACGGTGATCACACTCGTCGATTGTCCGTTCACCGCTATTCGCGATTCGGACAACAGACCCGGAGTCACGATCGCGTCAACATGAATTTCGTATCCACGACGGACCAAATCGGAGACGACCCCCACCGCCAATGGTGACTCGAAATCGAATCCAACTGTTCGAAAGTCATAGCGTCCGACGGACGTCGCTCGTTCGAGCGCGGCGGCCACGTTCGCCGTGGGGCGATACCAGTGGCCATCGCGAACGTCTCCGAGACCGTACGAAGCGGCCACCACCGTGGTGATGACCGCACTCGCCCCCAAAACCGACAATGAAAACGGCTGCCTCGAGAACGAGTCCACTGACCGTGTCCATTTGCCCGCGAGCAAACTCAGGCCGAGTATCCAAAAGGCAAAGATGATCGGCCACCACGCCCGCATGAGATGAAGACCAAAAACGGTTCCGAGAGTCACCGGCATCAGAGTTGTGATCACGATCTGCCCGAACACGAGGGTCAGGATCAGCACGCCAAGTCGACGAACACGCCCGGTACGGCGAGCGACCAAATATGTAGTTCCCACGAGGACGACAACAGCCAATGCGCTCTCCCACCATGACACGGAGGAGACCAACGTTTCGGGGCTGATTCGAACGTCGAACAGCAACCTCCATGGCAGGAGAACGCGTACGAAACGCGACCACGCCTCGGTCGGACCCAAAACCTCTCCGCCTCCGCCACCAAACAAGTTGCCGAGATTGCCGTGGCCGAAGAATTGATCGAGGACCGGACCAATCCAACATGCGGCGAAAACACTCCAGGTCAACCACGCATTGCGTCGAGCCGAGGGTGCGTCATGAATCGCTTCCCGAGTCGAACCAACCAAAGCGACGAGGACGGTGATGGCTCCAGCCACGGCGAAGGAGAGGTGACATTGAGCCGCGAAAGATCCCGCCAAAACCGCCACCCATGCGATCGACGACTGTCCGAGAACGACGAGGGACGCCGCCAGAATCGCCACCGCCAGAGGAATCACCGCCGCGTGAGGATTCCACGGATCATGAACGACCTCCGGGCCGAGACT
>RHCK01000346.1 GCA_010030605.1 Acidimicrobiia bacterium | reverse complement strand
CGCGCCGAAACGATCGACCACCGTTTGCAAGCGATCGATCTCCTTTGCTTGCAAGGCCGCTTTCTTCGCCAGACGTTCCTCATCCTCGGCACGCGCTCGCTGATACTGGCTGTACGTTCCTCGATACTCGACGATGTGACCGGTGGCGTCCTCGGCCACACGATCGAGATGCAACACGCGCGTGATCGCTTCGTCCAACAAATCGAGGTCGTGGCTGATGACCAGCAACGCGCCGCGGTACTGACGCAGGAAACCCAACAACCACGTTTTGGCATCCACATCGAGGTGGTTCGTCGGTTCGTCGAGAAGAAGTGCGTCACTTCCGGCGAAGAGGATGCGCGAAAGTTCCACTCGACGTCGTTCTCCGCCGGACAACACACCAACGGGCAAATCCAGTCGTTCTCCGTTCATGCCCAATCCCGCCGCGATACTGCGGGCCTCGCTCTCGGCGGCGTAACCGCCCTTCAGTGCGAACTCTTCCTCGGCGCGGCTGAACCGTTGCACGTTGCGTTCGCTCGCGTCCTCCTCCATGGCGATGCGCAACTTCTCGATACGCATCAGGTCGTCGTCGATGTTGCGACCGGAGAGGATGTGCGAGATCGCCGAACGCCCGTCGTAGATGCCGGCGATGCGCGGATCCTGGGGCAGGTATCCGAAGCCACCCTTGCGCGTGATCTTGCCGGCGATCGGTTCGGCCTCACCGCCGAGAACCTTGAAGAGACTCGTTTTGCCGGCGCCGTTGCGCCCCACCAAACCCACTTTGTCCTTGGGCATCACGGTGAAGGTGGCGTCGGACACCACGACGCGACCACCAACTTCCACCGAGAGCGATTGGACCTGAAGCACCTCTCAAGTGTGTGCCGTCGGGATCGCCGTCACAACCACGACGACGATCTTCACGTCGACGGCGACGTCGTGCTCCCGGGGACCGTCGATGAACCCGATGGGGGCGGCGCCAACGACGTCGTCACACTCGGGTTGGTGGTGGTGGCGTTCGGGTCGGTCGTGGTGGTGGCATTCGGATCAGTGGTCGTCGACGCGACGGGAGGAAGATTCGTCAGCGGAGCATCGTTGGTGAATTCCGATGGCAGACATTTTCCGGTCGCCGGTGCCGGCGCCGAACCGAGTAGCTCGATGATGCGAGCCATCAACACTTCATTGCCGGCGGCGACGGGATGTATGCCGTCCTTCCACAGAAGTCCGGGCTGTTTCGAGATACTTCGCCAGTCGAGCAACCAAAGATTGTCGCGGGCCGCGACTTCCTCGAGGATCACTTGGTTCACTTCGGCGATGTACGGCTTGAATTCGGTTGCCGTGAGGATGATCACCGGTCGCGGAGCAAGCGTGTCGAGAATCTCGCGCAACATGTCGCGGTACTTCGCCTGATCGCGCCCGTAGTTGGTGCCGAGGAACAGCACGGCGGCATCGAACCCCTGGGGCAACTTCTTGTCGATGATGTCGAGCCCGAGATTGATGGGCTTGCCGCGCTCGCCTTCGATCGACACCTGCCAGCCCAAGGGAACCAGAAGATCACAACCGATGCCACCAAAACGTCGGGACAATGCCGCGAAGATCGAATCGCCAATGAAGAGAACACGATTGCCATCGGCGACTTCGCCGACCGTCAGTTGCCGACCACCGGGAAGGGATCCGGTGTTCGGGTCGGCCGGATCGCTCGATGAACCCGAATCGTCGGGCAGGATGCCGACGCCGGCCACCGTGCCGAGAGGCCCAGTGGATGACGGAGTCGTCTCGTCACTTCCACACGCCGTCACAACGATGGCGAGAGTCACCACCAACGAGAAAGCTCCTCGGCGTCGACGGGAGGTACTCGTCACTTCGTCTCGTTCTGTTCGCGAATGGCCCGCAACTCGTCACGGATGGCAACCAGCACCGCC
>RHCK01000345.1 GCA_010030605.1 Acidimicrobiia bacterium | reverse complement strand
ATGGTTGATGTAGCCCTCACCGCTCTTGCGAGTCTGTTGGGAGTGGGCGAGACGAGCGACTTCGAAGGCCTTGGTCATCGCGGCCGTGCTCGACTTGGGATGACGTCGACGGAATGAGGCGATGACCGGGGTGAGTTCGTCCGATGGCGACCCGGATTGCCGTCGCCACGGAAGTAGTCGGGTCACGGTCGCCATCGTCCCATTATCCCAGCCGATCGGGTCCGTTTGCTCGGATGTGAGGAATGGTGAGGGTGGTGACGAGAGCAGCTCAGTACGTGATGAGCGACTCCACGGGCACGCCGGCGAGACGCTCGCGTCCGTTCAGGAAGGTGAGTTCGAGCAGAACTCCGAGACCGACGACGACTCCCCCGAGGCCGGTGACCAGCCGACAGGTGGCCGCGGCCGTGCCGCCGGTGGCCAGAACGTCATCGACCACGAGAATGCGTTCGCCCGGGTGGACGGCGTCGCGGTGAATCTCCAGTTTGTCGGTGCCGTATTCGAGGTCGTACTCCTCGCGTGCCACCGCCCAGGGCAACTTGCCGGCCTTGCGGACCGGAACGAAACCCGCGCCCAATTCGACGGCCACGGGCGCGCCGAGGATGAAGCCACGAGCCTCCACGCCCACCACCCGCTCGACACCGACGGCGCGAAAGCGATCGGCCAACTGCGTGATGGAGTCGGCGAAGGCCGGTCCGTTGCCGAGCAAGGGGGTGATGTCACGGAAGGTGACCCCCGGCGTTGGGTAGTCCTCGATGGCGCGAATCAGGTGTTCCATGATCGATCGGGGTCAGCGGCGACGCTTCTTGCGCGGCCGCGGTGGATGGGTGAGCAACGTTCCCGGTGTGACCACGGAGGTGGGTGCGGTGTCCGAGTCAGCCTGCACCTGACGACGAACGCTCTTCAGTCCCGCCGAAGTTCCCGTGACCACCATGTGCGCCAATTCTGAACCGGTGGCGTGAGCCCCTCGAAGATTCTTGAACTTGGGTTCGCGTTCCTTGAACACCGCCAAGAGAGGCGAGGCCACGTAGATGGACGAGTAGCTGCCGATCAGGAGACCGACGAGCAACGCAATGGCGAATTCGCGCAGAGCCACCGCACCAAACACGAAGGACCCGAGCACCAACAACGAGAGCACGGGCAGAACGGCCGCCAGGCTGGTGTTCAACGATCGCATGAGAACCTGATTCATGGAGACGTTCGTGATGTCGGCCATGCCGGTACGAGACGCGCTGAACCGCTCGATGTTGTCCTGCACTTTGTCGAACACCACGATCGTGTCGTACAGAGAGAAGCCGAGAATCGTGAGAAACGCCACGACAGTGGCCGGCGTTACCTCGAAACCGAAGACCGAATAGATGCCGACGCTGATGGCCACATCGTGAAGCATGGCGATGATGGCGGCCAGCGCCATGCGCCATTCGAAACGCCACGCGATGTAGAGCGACACCAGGATGAGGAACACCACGAGTGCTCGGACGGCCTTTTCCGTGATGGAACGACCCCATGAAGAGCTGACCGAACTGACCGACACCTCGTTGACGTCGACGCCGGCCTTTTCAGCCAGTGCGTTCTGGACGGCGTTCTGCACCTCGACGGTCTGGTCACCGACCTGCAGGCGAATGGATTCGTCGCTTCCGCTTTGCAGGGTCTGGATCTTGGCATTGGCCACGTCGACGCCGTTGTCCTCGAGAATCGAACGGGCTTGATCAATGTCCAACGAGTCGGTGGCCGGCACCTGCCACGCCACTCCACCTTCGAAGTCGATACCGAGGTTCAAACCCGACACCAACAAAGAGGCCAAGGTGACGACGATCAGGACTCCGGAGAACAGGAAACCGATGCGGCGACGACCGTAGAAGTCGAACGAGGTCTCGCCGTGATAGAGGCGGCCGAGCGGCCCACGTCGGGAGGCGGTCGT
>RHCK01000344.1 GCA_010030605.1 Acidimicrobiia bacterium | reverse complement strand
GACCCAAGCGCAATCGATCCTGCTCCCGCCACCGAGCCGACCGTGTCCGAGATCCCGGCCAAGTTGAACGTTCCAGCGATCGACATTGCTGATCCGTCCGGCACACCACCGGAGCCCGACAAGACGAGAGACCCAGCAGACACGGTCGTCGATCCTGTGTACGTATTCGCTCCACCGAAGGTCAGCGAGCCCGTACCCGACTTCGTGAGCGTCGAGACGGGCGTGATGATCGGGTCCGCCACCACAACATCACCCGCACCCGTGAAGGTGAGGGCCGGGGTTCCAGACGATGCACCGAATCCGCTCCCCGATGCGACGTCGAAGGTGAGCGTTCCACCGCTGCTACCGATCGTCGCATCACCCGACAACGTGACCATCCTCGTGATGGTGTTCGAGTTCGACACGTTGACGAGTGCTCCTGCAGCAGACGTCCCCGTGCCAGCGAGAGTGAACGGCTCATCGACCGAGAGGTCAGAGCCAGCGATGCTCACTGCCGCACCAGACGACACGGTCGTCTGACCTGCGCTCGATCCGAGTGCTGAACTCGTCGTGATCTTGACGGTTCCGCTCGACACCGTGGTCGTTCCCGAGTAGTCGCTCGTCGTTCCAGACAGGGTGAGCGTGCTCGAGCCCGACGTTGCCTTCGTGAGCGCACCCGCACCGGTGATCTTGCCCGAGAATTCCTGGTCGACCGATGAGCCGTAGGTGAATGTGGTTCCCGACGCAAGTGAGATTTGACCCGCGTAAGCCATCGGCGAGACCGTGCCAAGTGCTCCTGTCCCCGAGACCGTAATCGCACCGGCAGACAATGTGGTGTTGCCGGTATAGGTGTTGGTTGCCGACAACGTGAGCGTCCCTGCACCCGACTTGGTGAGCGACCCAGATCCTGTGGCGATCGCTCCAGACATCGTTGTCGTGCCGACGCCGTCAATCGTCAAATCCTTGTTCGATCCGCCGACTCCGCCAGACAACACGAGCGTCGACGAGCTGTCGACTTGGATCTCGGCGGCAGACGTCAAGGTGACTTGAGATGAAATCGTGTTCGATCCGGAAACGTTGCGGATGGCGCCCATCTCGGTGCTGCTCGTCACTCCGTCTCCCGCAATCGACAGCGCTTCGACGACGGTGATGCCGCCAGAAATATTGAGCGTCGCGTCGGACTCCACCGATGTCGATCCATCGGTCGTACCGAGTGCGGACGCATTCGCGATCGCGACCACACCGGTCGAGATCGTGGTCGCACCCGTGTAGGTGTTCGCTCCCGACAACGTCAATGTGCTCGATCCAACGTTCTTGGTCACCGCACCCGCACCGGAAATAATTCCCGAGAGCGTCTGATCGGTGGATGACGCGTACGTCAGCGTCGTCGACGCTCCGAGTGCGATGTTCCCGGCATACGTCTTCGGAGTTCCCGATCCGAGCGAACCGGAGTCTGACACCGTGATGCCACCACCCGAGTCGTTGATCGTCGTAGATCCCGTGTACGTGTTCGCTCCCGACAAGCTGAGCGTTCCTGCACCCGATTTCGTCAACGTTCCCGTGCCAGTGGCGATTGCTCCAGAGATCGTCGTCGTACCAGGCGAGTCGATGGTCAGGGCGAAAGCGCCGGTAAATCCGCCACTCAAGGTCAGCGAGCTCGTTGCGTCGACTTGTACCTCGGAAGCAGCCGCCAAGGTGATCGCACCTGACCAGGTGTTACTGCCCGACGTGTTGCGGATGACGCCGTTCGTTGACGCACCAGTGCCCGAGATCGTGATCGGCTCGGTCACCCCGGTCAGTCCGCCCGACACCGTGACGACCGCTCCGTCGGCGACTGTCGTCGACGAGCGTGACGCACCACTGTCGCCGAGCGCGGTGTTCGTCGAAATCGCCACCACACCCGTCGAGATCGTGGTCGCACCCGTGTAGGTGTTCGCTCCCGACA
>RHCK01000343.1 GCA_010030605.1 Acidimicrobiia bacterium | reverse complement strand
CGCTTGGCGGCGATGTCGGCGGCCAACTGACGCGCGCCGCGTCGCCAAAGTTCGTCGGTCATGTTCCCCTCCTTCGGGCGTGTGTCACGCCGTCGATTCAAAGGGTAGTGCGACTCCGAAGTGCGTCAGTCCGTGGGCGGGGTGTAGGTGGACAAGAACCGGCCGAGTCGTTGAATCGCCTCGGTGAGATCCTTGGCCCACGGCAAGGTGACGATGCGCAAGTGATCGGTATTGGGCCAATTGAAACCGGTGCCCTGAACGACGAGAACTTTCTCGGCGCGCAGGAAGTCGAGCACGAAGCGTCGGTCATCCTTGATGGGGTACATCGCCGGGTCGAGTTTCGGGAACACGTACAGCGCGCCTTTCGGAACGACGCACGACACTCCGGGAATCTCTTGCAGTGCCTTCACCGCGGCGTCTCGCTGGGCGAGAAGTCGTCCACCGGGCAACACGAGTTCCTTGATGCTTTGACGTCCGCCGAGCGCGGTCTGGATGGCGTACTGCGCCGGATGGTTGGCGCACAGACGCATGTTCGTGAGCATGTTGACGCCTTCGATGTAACTGGCGGCGTGCTTGCGCGGGCCGGTCATCATCATCCAGCCGCTACGGAAACCGGCGAGGCGATACGCCTTCGACAAACCGTTGAAAGTGACCACGAACGCGTCGGGAGCCAACTCGGCCATGCAGTGATGAACCGCGTCGTCGTACAGGATCTTGTCGTAGATCTCGTCGGCGAAGATGATGAGGTTGTGCTCGATGGCCAGATCGGCGATGGTGCGCAACGTCTGGCGGCTGTACACGGCACCAGTGGGGTTGTTCGGGTTGATGACCACGATCGCTTTGGTGTTCTTGGTGATCTTCGAGCGGATGTCGTCGAGGTCGGGGTTCCACCCGTTCGCTTCGTCGCAGAGATAGTGCACCGGCGTGCCACCAGCAAGCGTGGTGGAAGCGGTCCAGAGCGGGTAGTCGGGGGCGGGGATGAGCACTTCATCGCCCTCGTTCAACAACGCGTTTAGCGACAACTGAATGAGTTCGCTGACACCGTTACCCAGCCAGATGTCGTCGGGATCGGTGATGTCGATGCCGAGGGTCTGGTAGTGCTGCACCACCGCGGTGCGAGCCGACCGAATGCCTTGTGAGTCGCTGTAGCCCTGGGCTTGCTGCAGGTGACGGGTGACGTCCACCAGAATCTCGGGGGGCGCCTCGAAGCCGAACGGGTGCGGGTTCCCGATGTTCAACTTCATGATGCGGTGGCCCTGTTCCTCCAACCGCTTGGCTTCCTCCAGCACCGGGCCACGGATGTCGTAGAGGACGTGGGCCAACTTGTCGGATTGCCGAATCTCGGCGGGCCCGTTCGCGGGGGGATTCATGACCTCAGAAACTACCTGCCGCATCCATGCGGCGATGGTCTCATTTACGCTCGACGATCGAACTCAGATGATGTTCAGCGCGTCCAAGAATGTCGATGCGACAGCCGCATCTCCGTTCACCGAACAGTGATCGCGCCAATTCGAACGTTGGGTTCCCCAGTCCACGAAGTCGTGTCCGGAGCTGCTGACCGTGGCGACCGCGGACGACGATGCTCCGTCGCTCACCACGATGTCGGCGCCCGAAGGTGTGATGGTCCACGAACCACCACCGGGGCCGGTGAGCTCGAGAACGATCGGGGCCGACAACGATGCACCGAGGTTCTGTTGCATCTGCGGCATGCCGGTGATCATCCAACGAACGGCGGGTCCGAGCCGAGTCGCATCGGCGGCGGGCACCGAACGAGTGACGGGTCCGCGCGGTGACAACAAATCGATGCGCAGATGGCAGTAGTGGTCGAAGGCATACGCGTCGGCCAGTTGGTGCATGGGATAGGAACCGAGGTCGGCCAACGGGATGACCGTGGACGCCAAAGGCTCGTCCTGGAACGAGGCCAGAACGTCGACGGCTTTGTCGCAGAAG
>RHCK01000342.1 GCA_010030605.1 Acidimicrobiia bacterium | reverse complement strand
AGCATCCAACGCGCCACGGAAGATGCCCGGGAACGCCAACACATTGTTGATCTGATTCGGATAGTCGCTTCGGCCCGTGTGGCACCGGCGGTGGCGGCCGCGGCGGTGGCCGACGGCGTCATCCGCAAGCGCTGACATGTCGTTCGACCTGTCGTTCGAGAGAATCGTCGACGCGTCGGCCCGTCATTTGTACGACGGCTGGACCCGACCAGATTTGTTGGTGCAATGGTTCACGCCGGCACCATGGAGAACGACCGACGCCGAAGTGACCACCGTTCCCGGAGGCATCTTCCGCACCGTGATGTGCGGTCCCGACGGCGAACGCAATGAAGGAACCGGTTGCGTTCTGGAGGCGATCCCCGGCGAGCGATTCTCCTGGACGAACCTGATGGGGCCCGGTTTCGCTCCGAACGCTCTTGGCGAGGGTGATTTTGGGTTCACCGCCACCATTGCGTTCGAACCTGTCGAAGGCGGCACGCGGTACACCGCCACGGTGCGCCACGTCGACGAAGCCGGCATGCGCGATCACGAGCAGATGGGATTCCACGACGGCTGGAATGCGGCCCTCGACCAGTTGCTCGAGTTGATCCGTCGCTCGCCGTGGTGACAATTCGATGGCGGACGTGACATGACGAACTTCGCGTGGATGTGTCTCGCCGTCGCGGCCCTGATGTCGATGTTGGATTGGGTGGCGGTCGCCCGCGACATCACCGCGCTGGAATACGTGAGCAAGCCGCTCGCCACCGCGGCGTTTCTCGCGACGGTGATCGCTCTCGATGTTGGTCACGACGCTTCCTGGGGTTGGCGCGTGGCCGCGTTCGCGTTCTGCATTCTCGGCGACGTGTTCTTGATGCTTCCGAAGAACCTGTTCGTTCCCGGTTTGGCATCGTTTGCCGTGGCGCAAGTGATGTTCACGATCAGCTTTGCGACGGGGGACACGTCGGCGGCGCGCTGGATCGTCGCGGCGATCGTCGCCATTCCGGTGGCACTCGTGCTGGCGAAGCGATTCGTTGGTGCCATTCGACGTTCGGGACACTCCGAACTGGTGGTGCCGGTGTCGGTGTACGTGGTGGTGATCACGACGATGGCCGTGGCGGCCGTGGCCAGTGGTTCGGTGGTTGCGGTGGCCGGAGCGACGATCTTCATGGTGTCGGACTCACTGATCGCCGAGACGCGGTTCGTGAAGGCGCGCCCATGGCATTCGGTGGGCATCATGGTGACGTATCACCTCGCGTTGGCGGGCCTGACACTCAGCTTGCTCTGAGTTCGAACGTTCGTCGCGCGATGACGAACGTGTGTTGCGAGAGTAAAGACGTACTGTCCCGTGGAATGGATCGAATGATTTCCTTCGACCCATGCGAACGAAAACCATTACCGTCGTCGTTGGGGTCTTGGCCCTCGTTGGTTGCACCAAGTCGGCTGAAGGTCAGTTACCGACACCGGCCATGTTGTCGGACGTGCTGCCGACCATCACCGATATGCCGGGGGAGTGGAACGAAACTCAACGTCAGATCTTCGACTCGCGCGAGCCGGAGAATCCGTCCCTTGATCCATCGGTGTGGTGTCCGGCCGCTTCGATGGTCACCAAGAACCTCGTGGACCTCGCCGGGCAATCCGGTGCCGACGTAGAAATGCAGTTGCGCACCACGGACGGAACGATTCGAATGATGCGATTGCAGGCCTGGGCGAACGACGACGTCATCGCCTATTACCGCGACGCGAAAGAAGCGGTCCATATCTGCGATGGCGCGGAGGTGACAGCCGCATCGGGTGCGGTGGAGGCCTATTCATTGATCGAAGGTCGCGACATTGGCGACGAATCCATCAGTTGGATGCAGACGACGACCCCACCCCCGGCGACTCAGTCCGACAAGATGGAGGTGGTCGGACGCACCACCATCGCCCGATTCGGCTCGATCATCATGGTGATGCAGATCGGGGACGCGGGCT
>RHCK01000341.1 GCA_010030605.1 Acidimicrobiia bacterium | reverse complement strand
GCAGTTGATGGACCAAGTGAACGCGCTGTCGGGTCTGACGCACCGTCGTCGTCTGTCGGCTCTCGGACCTGGCGGTCTGTCGCGTGAGCGCGCCGGCTTCGAGGTTCGTGACGTGCACTTCTCGCACTACGGCCGTATGTGTCCCATCGAGACGCCGGAAGGTCCGAACATCGGACTCATCGGTGCTCTGTCCACGTACGCCCGTGTCAACGAGTTCGGTTTCATCGAGAGCCCCTACCGCAAGGTGGAGAACGGCAAGGTGAGCAACAAGGTCGTCTACATGCCGGCCGACGAGGAAGAGAAGTACGTCATCGCGCAGGCCAACACCGCCGTGAACGCCGACGGAACCTTCTCCGATGCCAAGGTGCTCGTGCGTCGTTCGCCGCAGGCGGCCAGCCTCGAGGACCTGAAGCGCATGCTGGAGGCCGAGAGCTTCTTCGGCGCCACCACCGACATTCTCTACGTGTCGCCGAGCGAGGTCGACTTCATCGATCTCTCGCCCAAGCAGATCGTCTCGGTGGCCACCGGACTCATTCCGTTCCTCGAGCACGACGACGCCAACCGCGCGCTCATGGGTGCGAACATGCAACGTCAGGCCGTTCCGCTCATTCGCACCGAGGCTCCGTACATCGGAACCGGTATGGAACGTCGCGCCGCGATGGAAGGTGCCGACCTCATCTTGGCCGCCGACGATGGCGAAGTCACCGAGGTCTCGGGTTCGCAGATCATCGTTCAGTACAAGACCGCCGGTCGTCGGGTGTACCACCTGCACAAGTTCCGTCGTTCGAACCACAACACATGCGTGAACCAGATCCCGCGCGTGCGTCAAGGCCAGGTGCTGAAGAAGGGCGATCTCATCGCCGATGGTCCGAGCACCGATAACGGTGAACTCGCTCTCGGAAAGAACCTCGTCGTGGCTCTCATGCCGTGGGAGGGTTACAACTTCGAGGACGCCATCATCCTGTCGGATCGTTTGGTGCGCGACGACGTGCTCACGTCGATCCACATCCACGAGTACACCGTCGATGCGCGTGACACCAAGCTCGGTCCCGAGGAAATCACTCGCGACATCCCGAACCTCTCCGAGGACATTCTCCGTGACCTCGACGAGCGCGGCGTCATTCGCGTCGGTGCCGAAGTGGGTCCCGGCGACGTGTTGGTGGGCAAGGTCACGCCGAAGGGCGAAACCGAGCTCACCCCCGAAGAGCGCTTGCTCCGCGCCATCTTCGGTGAGAAGGCGCGCGAGGTTCGTGACACCTCGTTGAAGGTTCCTCACGGCGAGAGCGGCAAGGTCATTCACGTGAGTGTTCTCGACCGCGAAGAAGGCGGCGAGTTGGCCCCCGGCGTGAACCAGATGGTGAAGGTGCTCGTGGCCCAGAAGCGCAAGATCAGCGTGGGCGACAAGTTGGCCGGCCGTCACGGCAACAAGGGTGTCATCTCCAAGATCCTTCCGCAGGCCGACATGCCGTACCTCGCCGACGGAACTCCCGTCGACATCATTCTCAATCCGCTCGGTGTGCCGAGCCGAATGAACGTTGGTCAGGTTCTCGAAGCCCACTTGGGTTACGCCGCTCGTTGGGGTTGGACCAACCCCGATGGCACGCGCATCGGCGACGAGCCCGTGCGTGGCACCGAGACCAAGACCCGTCCCAGCACCGCTCCGGCCAAGTTCATCTCCACGCCGGTGTTCGATGGTGCGCACTGGGACGAAGCGGAACAGGCCGGCAAGCATCCGACCATCGTGAAGATCCTCGAGAACCTCAATCCCGAGTCCACGAAGTTCGCGAGCCCGCTCATCAAGACCACCGGCAAGACCACTTTGTTCAACGGTCGCACCGGTGAGCCGTACGACAACGACATCACCGTCGGCGTCATGTACATCTTGAAGTTGTCGCACCTCGTCGACGACAAGATTCACGCCCGGTCCACCGGCCCGTACAGCATGATCAC
>RHCK01000035.1 GCA_010030605.1 Acidimicrobiia bacterium | reverse complement strand
TCCGCTCGTCGTGATGTCGATGCCACGACTGCGCGCGATCATCACCGCACTCGGAAACGTGCCGACGAGATACGCGATCGGTGCGAGCAGAATGATGGCGATCACGAACCCATCTTGGTTCGTCGGTCCACGTTGGTTGTGGATGAGGTTCGCTCTCATCGGTGATCGAGAGACCGGTTTCGGACTCGAACGAAGATCTGTCAAGAGCAATAAATGATTTCTCGGGTGGTGTGGCGAACGTCGAACCCCCTGTGGCGACGCATGTGCGAAACAGGTGGTGTGGGAAGGACACGTTGGCTCGTCCAACATCGCGAGTTCCCAACCCTCAACCAACGTCGACAACCCTGAACTAGTGGTCGAGAGTCGGCATTAGCCCTGTTCTCGGGGGTCCACAACACACCGATTGTCGTCGAGTCTGACCGGTTGCCGACGATGTGGTTGAGGGTTTGTGCGTCGTCGAATTCGGAGATCCCCGAGGATCCCGAAGCCTTGGATGTCGTCGGAGGGACGCTTGTGATTTCGTGACGACCTACGAGGGGTGTTCTTGGGCTCTGACCTGCATGAATCCCGAAATGTGCGAGTCACCTTTTCGAAAAGTGGGGTGTACTTTCGAATCGTGAGTCGCAGCGTCATCGCCGCGTCTCATGACCGTGTCGCCGGTCGATCGTGAGTCCGCTCGTCCTCCACTGGGTGGCGAGGTTCTTTGGGTCGTGTCGATGCGGTGGTTCATCCAGAGACACAACCACAAAGGGCACACAGTGGACATCAACACACACAGCAGACAGCGGTTGTCTGCGCTGATGCGCAACGCATCAGTCGTCGCAAGGACGTCGGGTCGATCCGTCGTCTGCGACGACATCGACAACCGAGACATCTTCTTCATGACGCGTGCGCGTCGAGCAGTTGGCTCGACGCTCGCGCTCTTCGTGATCGCATCGACGATCACGTTCGCTCCGACATCGGTTCATGCCCTTTCCGATGTCGACGCGATCTCTGGAACCACCGCAACGTCCACGAATGAGGAAACGAAGGACCTGTTGCCCGACAGTCCTCTCACGAACGATGACAAGTCCGACTCGGCCTCCGGTGAACAGCAGTACATCACGCCGACGATCACACCGTCGGTCAGCAATGGCGTCACTTCCCGACCGTCGGGATCGGCGAGTCGATTGCCGGGCGCGATCGAGTCGCTCCTCGTGCGACCCGGAAACGGAGAACTCGACCTCACCTGGGTCGCACCCGACCCGGGTGAAGGGGGAACGGCAGCCGCGACGAGTTATCGCGTCCGGCATAGCGTCGACGGGTCGACGTGGTCGACTCTCGCCCCAATCGAAGGTCTGTCGGCGCACATCGGTGGCCTGACCAACGGTGTGGTCGTCTTCGTCGAAGTGTCGGCGATGAATGCCGCCGGAAGCGGACCCTCGACCTCGACATCAGGGATTCCGGCGTCGCCCGCCTCGTCACCCAAGGGCCCGGGCGTGCCCGGACCGGTGGTATCGGGGAACCCGATCGCGGCGGCGATTCTCGCCGACGCGCCGTCGAGCTACTGGCCCATGAACGATGCGTCGGCAACGAGCTCGGCCGCACCCGCGGTCGGATCGTCGGCTCTGTCGGGCGGGCTCTCATTCGGCTTCGGCTCACCGGTTGCCGGCGTCTCGTCGGCGTACGCATCAGGCTCCACTCTGACCAGTGGCGTGACCGTCGGATCGACGTTCACCATCTCGGCGATGATCGACCCCGCCGGCAATGGCGGGGACAACGCCGTGCTCGCTGCAGCTGGGGATCACAACAATGGCTTCGAGTTCCGCCAGGCCGATCGTGGTGCACTCGAATTGGTCGGATTCGCGAACGGTCGTGCGCAGCGCATCTCGACCGGACCGGGCACCGTGGCTCAGGGTGCATGGCATCAGGTGGCCGTGGTTGTCGATGGCGGCACTGCATCGATCGTCGTTGACGGTGCCGTCGTGGCATCGGGTGCCGTCGCTCTGGGCGGGGGACAGTTGTCGATTGGTGGAGCGACCGATGCGAACCCGTATCGCGGCTGGCTCGCCCATGTCGCCGTCTTCCCGATGGCCATCTCGGCCGCACGCCTCGGTGCGCACTGGACCGCCACCGGCTACCAGGCACCCTCGGGCAACACGCCCATCGTGCGGGCCGGCGACGGCTATCTCCTCGCCAGTTGGGGCGCGCCGGCCAACGATGGCGGTTCGCGGATCATCGGTTATCGCATCGATGTGCGCGTATCGGGTGGCGAATGGCAGACGGCCATCGCCAACACGTACTCCACATCGACCTCCGCCATGGTCACCACGAACGACCGGGTCACGATCACGAACGGTGTGGCCCACGACGTGCGCGTACGGGCCGTCACCGACGTCGGCGCGGGATCGGCGAGCGATGTCGCTACCGCAACTCCGCGTGGACTCGCGCTCGCACCAGCGAACTCGTCGGCAACCGGCTCCGGAAGCGGTGCCGTCAACGCGACGTGGGAGGCCCCTATCAATGACGGAGGTTTCATCGTCTCGGGTTACGAGATCGAAGTGAGTGTCGATGCCACATCGTGGTCGACTGTCGCGACGGCCTCGGCCGACACGCGTTCGATCGTGATCACCAACGTGTTCGGTCAACCGCTGGCCGACGCCGAGTACCAGATCAGGGTTCGTGCACGTACCGAGGCCGGTCGTGGAGTCGCATCCGATGCGATCACCGTGAACCCGTACCGTGCCGAGGCTGGACGACGTGAGTCGCAATCGATCGAATCGACGCAGTCGTCGGCCGCCGAACCGACACCGGAGTTCGTCGCCGCTTCATCGCTCACCGCGGTGCAAGCCGATGAAGCCTCACAGCGTCGTGGAATCCTGGCGGTCGGCGGAGTCCCCGGACGCGTGGGGTCTCTGGTGGCCACACCGACGAATGGTGGAGCAAACCTCACGTGGGTCGCGCCCACCGATATCGGCGGCGCCTCGATTTCGGGCTACACCGTGCAGACCTCGGTCGATGGTGCGACGTGGACGAACGTGTCGACGTCGGCGACGTCGCCGTACGTGGTGACCTCGTTGACGGCCGGAAACCAGTACATGTACCGCGTGTTCGCGTCGAACTCGTCCGGTGCGGGCACGCCCACCACCGTGATCTTCACCGCCGCCGGAAACACGTCGGGCAACTTCGCATCGGCTCCGGGATCAGCGAACGCGGCCCCGGGATCGATCGTGGATTCGGGCAGTGACAACTCCACTTCGTATCTCGCGTCGGTCACCACCGATTCGCCAACCGGATTCTGGAGACTCAACGAAAATGCAGGCGCCACTACGGCCGTTGGCTCTGGCTCGACTGCGTTGAGTGGCGCCGCAACGTCGGTCACGTTCGGAGCGACGGGACCGTTGGGCACCGCCGCAACATTCAATGGCACATTGTCGAAGATCGTCGTTCCCGACAACACGACGTGGAATTCGCCTTCGATCACCGCCGAGGCATGGATCAAACCCGGGACGCAGTCGGCAGCCTTCTCGACGATCATCGGTCGCGCCGACACGACGACCGCACGAAACTGGCATCTCGACATCACACAAGCCGGCCAATTGTTCGCCTACGTCGCTGGTACGTCGGTGATCTCGGCATCCGGATTGATTCAGTCGAATGTTTGGCAGCACGTGGCCGTGACGTTCGACGGCAACATGATTCGCATTTATTGGAACGGGACGCTCGTGGGTAGCACCGCGACAGCCGGACTCGACATCGCGTCGGTGCCCGCGTCAATAACCATTGGAGCGCGCAATACGACGGCATCGAACTTCTACAACGGGTCGATCAGCAATGCCGCGGTGTATTCGACGGCCGTGAGCGCCGCCCGCATCCAGAACCACGTTCAGTCGGGCGGACTTGCGGCCAACTCGATCGCCGCCCCGTCGGTCGTCGTGGGAGATTCGACCGCCACGGTTTCGTGGAATGCGCCGTCCTACGTCAATGGAACGATCACCGGATACGAAATCCAAACTGCTCCACGCAACGGCGGCGGTCTTGCCGCGAACACGTCCGTATGGACCACGATGGCAACGACCACCCCGACGTCGGGGACACTCTCGTACGTCCTCACCGGGTTGACCGCGAACTCGGGTGTCTCGATCCGCGTCCGTGCGATCACCACCCTCGGAGCAGGTTCGTGGAGCATTCCCACCGACGCTTTTGTGTTCAGTGCACCTCTCGCACCGACCAACTTGTCGGCTTCATCGACCTCGAGCACCGAACTCACGTTGTCATGGACCGCTCCGACGCTCACCACCAATGGGTCCGCCGTGCAGACGATCGTCGGATACCGCATCGAGCAGAGTGCCGACAACGGCGCAACATGGTCGACTTTGACGGCCAACACCGGCTCGGCAACGGCTTCCTACGTCATCGATGGACTGGCGAACGGTGTCACGCGCACGTTCCGAGTGGCTGCCGTCACCGCGAACTCGATGGGCGCCTACGCGGTCGTTGCCGCGGCTCCTTCGGCCCTCGCGAGCGCACCGCGCAACCTCACCGCACTCGCGACGGGCGATGGAACGATCCAACTCTCATGGATCGCGCCGTCGAACACCGGCGGAGCGTCTTTGCTCGGTTACATCCTCGACTACTGCAACACTCAGGGGTGCACCCCGGCCACAGTCATCGACTCGTTGGTGCCCGCTTCGACGACCAGTTATTCGGTGACCGGTATGTCGAATCAGCAAGGCGGAATCACGTTCCGTTTGCGCCCGGTCACAGCGGTGGGCACCGGGGACGAAGCGAGAGTCATCGCGCGCACGTCGCCTCAGGTGAGCGCGCCAACCACGCTTTCGGCGGCCGTGAGCGCTTGGGAGAGCTTGAGCAATCAGGTACTTCTGAGTTGGGGCGCTCCGACGCTGTTGTTTGGTCAGACGGTCATTGGTTACCAGATCGAACAGTCGAGTGACGGTGGTTCGAACTGGATCACGATCAACTCGTTGCTTTCGAATGGTACGCAAACGTACGTTCAGGGCCTCACGGCTGGCACCAACTATCTCTTCCGTGTCGCCGCACGCACCTCTCTGGGCCTCGGTCTCTACAACTACGTATCGATCGTGCCACAAGGTTCGGGTTCGATCACCGGATCCATCGCGTCGGCGCCACGGAATCTCACGGCCACGGTCGACCCGGCCACTTCGTCGTCGTTGTTGACCTGGCAGGCTCCGACCTACACCGGAGGAGTGCCGCTCATCGGCTATCGAATCCGGCTCGCGGCATCCACCGTCGATCCCAATTCCACGACATCGACCGTGATGGACGATCTCGTACCGGCGGGCACGACGTCGTATCGCGTCACGGGTTTGCTGCCAGGTACGAACTTCGTCTTCCGAGTCATCCCCGTCACTTCCGTTGGTGACGGTGATTACGGGGCGGTGAGCTTCATCACCTACGAGCTCCCGTCACAACCCCGCACTCTCACCGCCACGCCTGGCGATGGAAGCGTCGATCTGACGTGGACCGCACCATCGTGGGAAGGTGGATACAACGTGTACGGCTACCGCGTCGAGCAGTCGACCGATGGCGTGAATTGGACGGTCCTCACACTCGACACCGCGACAACATCGATCTCGGCGCGTGGAAACGTGAACGGCACCACCTATCAGTTCCGAGTGGCCGCGGTCACCGCCGTCGGGTACGGCCCATACGCGAACATCGTGGCCACGCCGTACACGACGCCCAACGCTCCGATGAACATAGGAGTCGTGAACGGCAACGAGACGGTCACTTTGTCATGGAGCCAACCAGCCTCGAACGGTAGTCCGATCACGCAGTATCGCATCGATCTCTGCACGGCCAACCTCTCGAGTTGCACCGAGTTCGGGCGCACCACCGGTGCGGGAAACACTTCGTTCACCGCGTCGGGATTGACCAACTTCTTGAACGGTGGCTACCCGAATCCGTGGTACGTATTCCGAGTCGCGGCGATAAATGCAGCTGGCCTCGGTCCATGGAGCACGTGGATTTACACGATGCCGGGTGGTGTGGCGGGAAGTCTGCAGTCGCTCACTGCGGTGCCCTACAACCAGATGGTCGATCTGAACTGGGCGTGTTGTGTCTACGCCGGCAACTACAGCCAGTACTACACGGGCAACATCGGCTCACCGATCGTGTATCGCGTCGAGCAGAGTTCCGACAACGGAGCGTCGTGGCAGTTCGTGACCGACCGCCCGGCCGATTACACCTACGCGCGCGTTTACGGATTACGCAACGGAGTCGCCTATCAGTTCCGCGTGACGGCAGTGAACATCTATGGCGCGGGCGTGCCGTCGTTGATCACGGCCACTCCTTCCACCAAGCCGATTGCACCCTCGAACTTGTCGGCCACGTTCGCTTCCGATCGAGTGACGCTCTCGTGGGGTGTGGCGGTCGATGATGGAGGTAGCCCGATCGTGGGTTATCGCATTCGTTTCAGTAGCGGAGCGAACAGCAATCCCACCACGGTGCTCGCTGACATCGTCGATCCGACTCAGCGCTCGTACACCGTCACCGGACTCACGGCCGGCACCGCGTATACGTTCGTCGTGGACTCGGTGAACATGGATGGCGCGACATACCGCTACTCGGACTACGGCGCCCAGATCTCGGTGACCCCCACGGCGACGCCGAGTGCCGTCACCACGCTGACCACGAACACCTCGAACACCGTCACCATCACCAACCCTGATGGCTCCACGGGCACCGGTACATACCTCACGGTCACGTGGGGCGCTCCCAATGCGCCGGGCGACGTGGCCACCATCGTCTACCGTGTCGAACTCAGCGCCGATGGTGGCACGACGTGGACCACGTTGTCGTCGGCCACCACGTCCACCGAACATAGGTGGGCACCGACCCCGTCGCTCGCCGGCACCCAGGTGCAATTCCGCGTGACGCCGAGCAACGTCGCCGGGGCCGGTGTGCCCACGGTGGTGTCGGCGACCGTGCCCTTGCAGAGCATTGCCGGTCCACCGGCGAGACCGACCTCGCCGACCTTGTTGTCGGCCACGAGGGGTGACGCAAGCGTCACCCTCACGTGGGCCCCTCCGCTGGCGACGGGGGGGCTCCCCGTCACCAGTTACCGAGTCGAATACTCGACGACCGCCGCGTCGGGATACATCGTCAGCGGCAACAACGCGACGAGCCCGTTCACCGTGAGCGGACTCACCAACAACACCAACTACTTCTTCCGCGTGACCGCGGTCAGTGCCGCAGGTGCGGGAACATCGTCGGTCATCGGCACGACCCCCAACGGCCCCGCCGCTGCTCCGGGTGCGCTCACCTACACGGCAACCGCCAGTGCGCAGTCCACTCTCTCGTGGACCGCACCCACCACGACATCGAATGGCGCGAACATCCCCGCGATCAACGGATATCGAGTCGAGCAGAGCACCGATGACGGCGCGACGTGGACGACTCTCACCGCATCGACGAGTGGTTCGGTCACCACCATGACCGTCACTGCTCCCGCCACTGGTGTGACCATTCGTTACCGCGTGGCGGCGATCACCGCTGGCGGACGAGGGGACTGGGCCTTCGCAACAGCGACCGGTACCTCCAATCTGGCCGGAGTTCAGGCACTGCGCGCGACCGTGTCAGGCGCGACCGTCTCCCTTGCGTGGGATGCGTCGTCGGCGAGCGGAGTCACCGGGTACAAGGTCGAGCGCTGCGCGTACACGGCCGCGACATGCGGGGCCTACACGGTCCTCGTCGCGAATCAGTCCGCCGCCACGCTCACCTACACCGACGCGACAGCGTCCTATGCCCTCGTCTACGGATATCGCGTGACGGCCCTGTCCGCGGCGAACCTGGCGTCGATCCTTCCCGTGGCCACCTCCGATCTCCCGGCCGTGCCGGCATCGTTGACCGCGACAGCATCGTCCGAGTCGGCGACCATCACGTGGACCGCACCCTCGCAGTCGCCGGCTCCGGCGATCCTCGGGTACCGGGTCGAGATGTGCTCGAGTGCCTGCGGTTCCGCGGGTGCCGTCTTCACGGTGTTGCGTGACTCGGCGACCACGCTCACCGAGACGATCGGTGGACTCACGAACGGTGTCACGTACACGTTCCGCGTGGCGGCTCGAAACCTGGCTGGTCTCGGTCAGTACGTGACGACCACCGTGACACCGCGCGGTGCGCCGGCCATGCCGGGCAACCTCGAAGCCATCGCGGGCAACGGTCAGGTTCGCCTCGAATGGGACGCCCCGACCGTCACGGGTGGTGGTCCGATCATCGGCTACAAGATCGAGTACGGAACCAACTCGAGTTTCGCCTCGCTGAACGTCGTGTCGTCGCTCTCGGATCCGAGTTCCACATCGTTCACGGTGATGGGTTTGGCCAATGGCACGTCGTACTGGTTCCGAGTCTCGGCGGTCACGTCGGTCGACACATCGGGCGGTGCCATCACCTCGGCTATCCCGGTCGCCGTGGCGTCGGCTCCCACATCGCTCACCGTGACGTCGAACCCGGTCATCTCCAATGCGCTCCTCGTCAATTGGGGCACTCCCACCGTCACGGGTGGCTACACGATCGCGGGCTACCGCGTCGAGGTGAGCACCGATGGTGTCAACTGGCTCGTTGCACAGGCGAACACGGGTCTCACGACGCAATGGAACGCACGCGGTCTCGTCAACGGACAGAACTATCAATTCCGTGTTTCGGCCATCACTGCCGCCGGTTACGGCGCACCCGCGATCGTCACGGGTATACCGCAGTTCGAGCCGAGTGGGCCGCTCGGAACGAGCCTCGTGGCGGGGGACCGTCGACTCACCGTGTCGTGGATGACCCCAGCGAACAACGGTGGATCAGCGATCACCGGATACAAGATCGAGCTTTGCACCGAGTCGTCCGCCAACGTGTGCAACACCGACTCCAACTTCGTCACGGTGTCGTCGAACACCGGTCTCGTGAACAGCTATGTCATCACCGGTCTGTCCAATGGAACGCTCTACGCGGTTCGCGTCTCGTCGGTGAACGACATCGGTGTTGGGAGCTTCACCTACACGGCGTACAAGTACCTGCTCGCACGCCCGGCCTCGACGCCTCTCGCTCCCTATCAGCTCTACACGACGTCGGGTAGCCGGTACATCGACCTCAACTGGACGGCCGCAACGGCGAACGGTTATCCGATTCTCGGCTACAAGGTCGAGATGACCGCCGATAACGGCGCCACATGGTCGACGGTATCGGCCAACACCTTCTCGACCACGACCTCATTGCGGATCAACGGATTGACCAACGGCGTGCAGTACGGGTTCCGGGTCGGCGCGATCAGTTATGCCGGCGTCGGGGCTCCTTCGGGTGTGTTCTATGGAACGCCGCGCCAGACGACCTCGGGTGGAGTGCCGAATTTGCGAGCCACGGTGGGGGATTCGCAGGTGACGCTCAATTGGAGTTCACCATCCGACACCGCGGGCGTGCCCATCGTCGGTTACCGAATCACCCATGTGAGTGGCGCGACCACTGTCGTCGTCACCGAGAACACTCTTTCGCTGACCACCAGTTACACGGTGTTCGGTCTCACGAACGGCACGTCGTACACCTTCAACGTATTCCCGATCACCTCGAACGGCTACAGCAACGCTGGCTCGGTGGTGGCGCGACCGCAGGTGCTGTCGCAAGCCCCGCGCGAGTTCAAGGCCCAGTCGCGCGCAGAGGGCACGCGCACTGGAATGAAATGCTGCGTGCACTCCATGGCGAAGGACAGCAGGACGCCGC
>RHCK01000340.1 GCA_010030605.1 Acidimicrobiia bacterium | reverse complement strand
TTCACCGTCGAAGCAGCGATCGTGAGAGCAGCATCTTTGGTGTCGTTGCCCAGCACGGACATCACCAATGCCGTGTTGTAGGGACCCGTTTGAGTGTCATCGACCGCCGACGGGACGGCAGGCGGCTGAATGGTGGGAGTCACCTTGGCCGTCGCACAGGTGGTCGACGGCATCGGTGACCATCCGCTTCCCAACTGGTTGCACACCATGTAAAGCGGCGAACCAACCGGAGTGCCGACGAAGTTCGTCGCCGGAGTGAACGTGATCCGATTCGTCAGCGCGTTCAACGCGTACACACCTTCGGGTGTGGTGACACTCGACGCGTTGCACGACGGCGCACGTTGTCCGGTGTCGCACAACTTCAACGTCGAGGAGTCCAACGTGGCGGTGTCCGTCGACGTGTAGCCGACCAGACCGGTGGTGGTGCCACCCGAATCGTTGGTGAGCGGTTCGAACACCACCGGGGTCGCGAACGGGCTCGAACCGATGTCGTTCACCGGCTTCACCACCGGCGGTGGCAACACGTCGACGTCCAACGTGGACGACCCGTACTGGCCAACCTGATCGGCCACCACGTAACGAGCCGAGGTGCTGCCCGTGAAAATCGACGACCCACCGAGATAGCTGCCCACGCACGTCACGCCGGTCACGGTCGTGCACGGCACGAACGTCACCGTGCCATCGGAGTTCACCGTGTACTTGCCCACATCGGGCACCGACAACGAGGACAAATTGCAATTGGTGGCGTTGAATGGAGCGGTCGCGTTCGTCGGACACAATTTCAAAGACGATGCGTTCAACGAAGTGGACGACGCCGCCGAATCATTCGACAGCGGGGACAAAACCTGCGTCTCCAACTGTTCGTCGACCGACGAATCAGGATTCACCGCCGGAGGTGGCGGCACGATCGGCGTCAACGTCGACGTGGCCGTCTGACCCGTGGCGTCAGTCACTCGATACGTCACAGCGGTCTTGGTTCCCGACGTCACCGACTGACTCGCCGCGAAAGTCACCACACCCGTGGTCGTGTTCACCGACCACGTTCCCTCCCCCGCAATCGTCAACGTTGTCCCACAGGTGTTCGGAGTCACCGAGGTGTCGACCAAACACGTCGCCGACGTCGTGAACGACGGACCGCCCGTGGACGCCAAACCCCCGACACCCGTCAACGTGGTGAATGCCACCGATCCTCCCGGGATCACCGTCTTCGACTCCGGTGTGGCGGTCGGCGCTGCCGGAGGAGTCACAGTCGGAGTGATGGTCGCCAAACTCTGCTGACCAAGACTGTCCGCCACCACATACTTGATCGATGTCGCCGCACCCGTGAACGACGGCAACGGATCGAACGTGACCACCCCCGTCGACGTGTTCAACGTGTACGTCCCCTGATTCGAGACCGTCAACGACGTCGATGTGCACGACGACGCAACCGTCACCGAGTTCAAACAGATACCCGACGGGATTGCCACCAGCGACGCCCCCGAACCGGCAGAGTCATTGGAAGTAGGTGTGAACGTCTGATTCGTATCCCAGGCACCCGTCTGAACATCAGCCACCGCGGTCGGTAATGGAACGACCTTGGGCGTGTACGTGGATGATGCCGGGTCACCGAAACTCGTCCCCACCTGATACGTCACCGGAGTCGCCGTGCCGGTGAATGCTCCCGTGCACGACGCACCAGCCGGAGTGTTCGCGGCCGAACACGGCGTGAAAGTGACGACCCCCGTCGTCGTGTTCACCGAATAGGTACCCTCCCCCGCCTTCACCAGCGACGTCGCCGTACAGTTCGGCGCCGATTGCCCGGACGAACACAACTTCACCGAAGTCGCCGTGAACGTGATACCCGATGCGCCCACGGTGTCGTTGGCGAACGGCGTGACGGCCTGAGCCAGCCCGACCTTTCCAGTTGTCGTGTCCGCGTTGCCCGTGGGTGGTGGAGGCGGTTGGACAGTGGGCGTGATCGTCGACAACACTTTCTG
>RHCK01000339.1 GCA_010030605.1 Acidimicrobiia bacterium | reverse complement strand
CCCCGAAGGCGTACTCGAATTCTGTATCGGCATCGTCGACTCCACGGCCCATGCGGTGTGCGCTTTCAAACCACAGATCGCGTACTTCGCGGCGCTCGGAGCCGAGGATCAATTGGAACGACTTTGCGCGCACATCCGTGATCGACATCCCGGAGTGGTGCTGATCCTCGACGCGAAGCGCGGTGATATCGGACCCACCGCCGAGCGCTACGCCGAAGAAGCGTTCGTCCGTTACGGCGCCGATGCGGTGACGGTGAATCCGTATCTGGGCACTGACTCGTTGGAGCCGTTCCTCGCGCACCGCGGCAAGGGAGTGATCGTGCTGTGCCGCACGTCGAATCCCGGCAGTGGTGATCTGCAGTCACTGATGATCGACGGCGAGCCGCTGTACGAACGCGTGGCTCACATGGCCCGTGACCGTTGGAGTTCACTCGGCGAGTTGGCCTTGGTGGTGGGAGCGACCTACCCGACCGAATTGGCACGCGTGCGATCGATCGTCGGTGACATGCCGTTGTTGGTGCCGGGCATTGGTGCCCAAGGTGGCGACGTGGAAGCAACGGTGACGGCGGGACGTGATAGTCGCGGCGTGGGGATGATGATCAACTCGTCGCGCGCGATCTTGTACGCGTCGACGGGGCCGGATTATGCGAGCGCGGCACGAGTTGCGGCCGAAGCGACCCGCGACCACATCCGCTCCATCCCCTAACCCCCATTTCGATTGGGATCGCCGAGCGGTCATTTTTGGGCACTCATTTACCCATGTGGGCGCGGCCTTCGTTGATAACAAGTGCTATCTCGCGGACGATTGTCGCTAGATCGTTCCTCATGTCATCTTCCGTGACTCGCAATGTGAGCCACCCCAATCCCGCGAGCTTTCGATCGC
The DNA here is from genome assembly GCA_010030605.1 of Acidimicrobiia bacterium. Lineage (GTDB taxonomy): Bacteria > Actinomycetota > Acidimicrobiia > Acidimicrobiales > Ilumatobacteraceae > Casp-actino8. The sequence continues at coordinate 1,096 of RHCK01000339.1, read as the reverse complement.
GACTCTTGTCTTTGGTCGATTCACCACTTCCGCTGTGCCAAAAGGAGTGGTCCACCTCCAACGCCAACATCAGATCGGGCCACGCGAAGTCGAATCTCACCGATGAGCCGTCGGACAGGCGGACCGAATGCTGCAATATAGGGTCGGGCAGTCCCGCTCGCCGCATCGCATTCAACATGCGCAACTCGAGTTCCGACTGAACCGCAGTGGACCAATCGGTTCGAGCATTCATGACGAAGCGAATCTGGCGTGAACCCGGTCGGTGGCGGTGATACAGACGCCGGACCGCGTCGGCAATGTCGTCGAAGTCCACCATGTTTTTGTCGATCGCGTGCTCAACCGCCGAACGAAGTCGACCCACACCAACGATCGCACCAACGTCGAAGAGGGTTCTGGCCACGGAGGTGATCCGAATTCCACCGGGCCGATCCACCACATCGACGTCGTCGATGCGACGGCAGCGATGAACCACCACGCCCTCGAGTTCCGGACTCACCCCGTGTGGAACAAGAACGTGAATCCGCGGGTCCGTCATCCGACGGAGTCCCCACTCTTGACCCGCCGTCGTGAAGGCCAAAGCCGCCAGCGGGTTACGCAAACATGCCGCAACTTTCAGTTGATCGCGACCGGTCGGCCACGCTGCTGACCGATAGACCCCCGGAAGAATTCTGACGAGCTCCCGCCGCTCCAGGAGTCGCTCCTTCGTCTTCGACGAACAACCCGCATCGCGGAGCTGCTTCGTGTTGATGACGCCAAATTGTCGCGAAAGGAGGGAGTTGAGGTTCGTTCGGTACGTCGACACGTACTTGAGTGGGAATCACGAGGGCCAAAGGTCATTCCATGGGCAAAAGAACCCCCAAAAACGACGTGTTTTCGATCCCAATCGAAGTTGGGGGGCTCAGGCGGAGAGGGCGTGGACGCTCGTGATGCCCGGCGCGTCGCGCAGCTGCTGCAACACCTCCGGCGGCACCGGGCCCGACGGCGCGATCACCATCAACGCCGATCCCTCCACCGCTGCTCGACCAACATCCATGTCGCTGATGTTCACACCGGCATTACCCAGCAACGTTCCGACCACGCCGATCACACCCGGGCG
>RHCK01000338.1 GCA_010030605.1 Acidimicrobiia bacterium | reverse complement strand
TCGAGTAAAAGGCCCTCGTTCCAGGTGGCGCCGTCGTCGGTGGAAAGCTGGGCGGTGAGATGGCTGCGACCGGTGAACTTGTGATGATTCACCAAAAGCAGATTGCCCGAGCACAGGCGGCGGATGAAGAAGCGCGAATGGGGCGTGGCGATGCTGGTGGGTTTGCCTTCCGTCCAAGTGCGGCCTTTGTCGGAGGAATAACTCTCCCACAACACCTTCTCGGTGCGGATGAGCATCCACAGACGGCCATCCTTCAACTCCACAATCATATTCTCGAGTCCCGCCTTCGCCGTCTTGATGGCACCATGCAGCTTCCAGGTCTTGCCTTCGTCGGTGGAGGTCGCCGCGCCAAAGACCTGTTTCGCATCGAATCCCGCCCATCCTGCCACGGGTTGCGTCGCGTGCACCACCGGCAAGACCCACTCGCCGGTCGAGAGCACGACCGGCTTGTTCATCCGGAAACTGAACGGACCGTCAAAGCCGACGCGGAACTCGGAGCCCCAGGCCGGCGGCGAAGCATCGGGGTCGTCGCAGATCCGCGCGTAGACCCCATGCTCGGTGCTGTCCTTGATGCTGCGGTTGAATAGATACCACAGACGCCCTTTCGGGTCGATCCATAGGCACGGGTCGTAGCAGCGCGACCCGTCGTTCGTCGGCAATGCCATCGCTTCGGGCGGCGTGAAGGTCTTCCCGGCATCATCGCTATACGAAAGCACCACCGTGTTATCCGGCGAGGGCTCCTTCGGGCCACCGGTGAACCAGGAGACGTACACGCGACCCTTCGCGGTACGTTCGAGTCCGGGGATACCTTGCCAGGTGCGCTGCTTGAGGTCGATGACGACCGGTTCGGCGGCGTGCAGTAAAGCCAGCGGCGCGAACAGGAGTGCGAGTAGGAGCGTGGGTTTCATGGCTTAGCGAAAGAGGATACCCTTTCCCGTGCCGCCTTTGGGCGTGGTCTTGGGGTAAAGGGGGTTAGGTTTCAGTTCGATGACTTTGACGACCTGCTCGAAGGGCAGGTCGGTGGAGGAATCCTGGATGCGGACGCCGGAGACGTTCACGTTGCGTACGGTGCAATCGAGGTCAGGGGAGAAGATCTCGACCCATTTCGCCGGATCTTCGGACCTTCCGGCTTTGTATGTCTGGGAGAGCGGGCCAAGTTCGACGAGATGGTATCCGGCAGGAGCGGGGAAGAGCAGCCTGACGTCACGTACGGTCAGTCCGTCGGTATGGGCGTGGACTTGGATGACGCCAGGATTTCGTAAGGTGAGCTTTTCGAAGGTGATGTTCTTCAAGGTTCCGACGCCGACGCTGAAGTCGTTAGCGCGTCCTAATTCGAGGTTAGGCTGGTCGTAGAGCTTGAATTCGCGGATGTCGGTGATGCGGCGCAGCGTGATGTCGGAGATGGGGCAGTCGAGCGTCGATCCGTCCGGGAAGCGTTTGACCCCGGGTAGGATCCGGATGGCTCGGGTCGAAGGCACTCCCTCGGGGGCTCCGTCGATGTCTTCGATCACGATGCGCGCGATGGGGCCGTAGCTGGGCGCGTAGTTCCTCCACTCCCAGGCGTTGAGGGCGACGTTATCATCGTGCGGATCACCGCGAACCCCTCGGATGAGGCCATCGCTGGCTGGTCCGTTCACGTGTACGCCGTCTCGGCGGTGTTCTTCGAGGGTGATGTTCTCGACGGAGAAGGCATGGGCGTTCGCCAGATGCACGCCGAAAGGCTGGCTTTGACGGATGGTGAGGTTCCTGAGCGCGACCCGGCGGACATTTTGCAGCAGGATGACGCCGTGGGTCCCGAAAGCGGGGTTGGTCTTGGCCGAAAGTCCGAGGGTGTTGCCGTGGTTGGCGACGCTGTTCGCCAGGGTGGTCCAGATGCCCCCCTCGATGGTGATATCGGTATCCATCGGCTGATCGGAGGGCACCGGCTTGGTGTTCAAGGTGACCACGCGTTCGTTGCGCACCATGCAGGTGTTGGTGTC